>JAYUJG010000358.1:0-11211 GCA_043765355.1 Acidobacteriaceae bacterium
AGTTAAAACCGGAAGACGTGCTGCGGCATTACGAGCTCTGGACCGGCGGTGGACCCCCGGACCTCGATGGAGCGACCGCGCGCTATGCATTCGCAGAGAGAATGGGGAGCGAGATTCACAACGCGGTCCCTTCGGGACCGGACTTGGAGATACCGGCAAGTTTCGAAATTCCTTACAAAGCGCGGCTAAAGTCTCCGGTTCGAGAATTCGAAATGAGTCAGAAATATCTGGTTGATGTGGTGCTCAATATAGCGGGATTTGTGCCGGTCGGGTTCGTTCTGTGCGCCTATCTGGCACTGACGCGCCCGCGCCCGAAGGCAATTTTGTACGCGGTGCTCGCGGGAGGGCTCTTGAGCTTTGCGATCGAGCTGATGCAGGCATATATTCCCCGACGTGTTTCCGGTGTGACCGATATCATTACCAACACGTTAGGCGCCGCGCTGGGGGCATGGTTGGCGCGACCTAATTTGACTCAGACTTTTCTTCGGGTAATACATTCTTTGGCCGCTTTCGGAAGTTTCCACTACGAAAACGATTAGTACCTTGTTGCTTGAGGTGAAGAGAGATTTCGGGATGCTTTTGCCGATTCCTCCGAGCCGATTCAGTCGATACTCGAGAGAGGGACGGTAGGGGATCTCCTTGCTCCCGCGGCGCGCCAGACTGCGGAGAGAATACTTGCGAATTCAAGCCGATCAATATTCCAATCTCGCGATTCGCGTGAATCCCTATAACACTCCGTGTGCTCGCTTGTGACAATCCGCGCATAGCGTTATTAGATTCGTTTCATGGTCTCCACCCGATCGACTTCGAAACCGTAGGTGGTGCACTTGAAGATTTTGCATTGCTCCGCAGACTTGCATCGCCAGTCGTCGCGGTCCATGACTTGCCGATGAAGTCGGCTGTAGCTTTCCGGATCGAGCCTGACTCTGCGTGTTTTGGCGCTGATCTTTGTCATGAAGCTTTCTGTGCGATTTCGGACAGGAACTCTTGTTTCTGTGCACTGGGCAGGAACTGGTAATACCGCGAAATAGACTGCAGCAGGATCCCGGGGTTGCCGTGGTCTAAGTGTGCCCCGGCCAGGAAATCGGCGCAGATCATCTCCAAGCAGCACCCGCGTGACTTATCAGAACCAAGCATCAACGCCGCCGTCGCTATTGCCTGCTCAATCACAGGAATCTGGCTCTTGTAGATTTTGAAGTAGATTAGCTCCGATGCCTCCTGTTCCTTTCCCGTTAGTTCCTTCTCCACCGCCTTCTTGAACTCCACCTTCGGCAATTCCCGGGCTCTGTGCAACCAGGTTGCACAATCGAATTCCTGACCATCTCTGCGCGCGATCTTGGCCAGTTCCAACCCCTTTGTCCACCCGACTTCGTTCAGCTCTCGTCTCGCCTGCGGCGGCAGGTGCTCGTGGATCGACATCAAGTAGTATGCCTTCCTTCTCGATTCCGGGAACCGCCTCTCCAGGAACTCGTCAAACGACTTGAGGTTCTCCAGTCTCCAGTACTGTCCGGCGCGGACCTCGCACAGATATCTGCCGAGATCGACAAAGCGGGTGTCGCGCTCCGCTTCGTTCCTCTTCTCCCAAGTTAAGATCTCGTCGATCTTAGTGAGGACAAACAGCGCTCGCTTACGGAGAGTCGGAGGACGTAAAACGGTTTGTAGGCGTGCCAACGGAACTGGGCGACATCGACGCGGACGAGGTAAACTCCGTCGGGAATCTCGGGCCGAGAGTCGCGGTCGGTTTCGGCGAGGCCTGGGACTTGGCGTTTCATGCGACCACCTCCTGATTGGGGCGTGGATAGCTGTTGAGCTGGCAGACGAGGGCGTTGCGGTCCATCTCGGCCCACTCGACCAGTTGCTGGACGAAGTTCTCAACCTGTTCGCGGGTGCTCCCGCAGCGCAATGCGGTCTATTTTCACTCCGGCGCTTATACTATCGATGTAAGGCCATAGGACGAGGAAGCCCACACGATGCTTAACGGACTCGAGAAGAGACTGTCCCGCCTCGATCAGCACTTGGCGAAGACCGAAAAGCCCTCATTTTGTATTTGTCGAGTTCCGATCGCTTCCATGATGCAGTTTGCCTGGATGCGATTTTGAAGGGAATACCACGGGTCTGTCCAATTCATGGTTTTCGCGAGCTTGGAATGTTCTTCTGGACTCCCAAGTGGTCTGGTCTTCGAAGAGAAGACAATCAGTATTGTCCGTGCCCTTCGCATCCCTGGAGGTCGTTCGTATTGAACGGCCCGCGCACTTGGGAAGCGAATCACGCCGCTTCTAAGGCTTGGCACGAGCTTCCACAGGATCCCGTGGGCGATGTTCAAGAAGAGAACCGCCGATCCGGCGCGATTATGGAGGAATATTGGGCGGACCGCGAGCGGTGGGCGGAGAAGACAGGGCGGTAACCAGCCAGCCGACAAGAAATTCTGAAAATGGGAAGGGAAGGAGTACCCAAGTTTGTCGGACGTTAAGAAAGATCATCGGTGTAAGGCCCAGACAAAGTCGGGTAAGTCCTGTCGGGCAGCAGCCACCGCAGGGGGCCTGTGTTTTTTCCACGCCAATCCTGACAAGGCCTCCGAACTTGGCCGAATAGGGGGAAGACACAACCGTCATGTCACCGGCGAAAACCTGGATCCTCTGCCGACCTTGAACACCGTGCTGGCGGTGCGCGAAACTGTGTCTCGCCTGATCGCGGATGTCTACGCCGGACGCATTCACCCCCGGATCGCGGCTGGCCTGGCACCCCTTTTAAATCTCCAGATGCGGGCGATAGAAACGACCGATTTGGAACGGCGACTTGCAGAACTGGAGAAGAGGATGCCAAAGGCACCGAGTGAGAACTAGGCCCCAGCGGGGGATCGATGGTGCCGACTCGCATGCAAATGTTTGCCGTTAGGCACATGGCTAAATAAACGCCAATAGTTCGGTCATTAATTGATTTATATAGCTAAAGACATATTTCGCTCTAAGCCATCAAGCCACAACTTGAGAAAATTCGAATCATTCGTGTGAGGTGAAGAAAAGTTTGGATTCTCCGGCGACGACAATCACGAGCATGACGACACGAAGTCGAATCCTTGCCTTTGCATTCTTGTGCACGGTTTCGATCGTGTTTTGGTGGCGTCCGTTGATTCTGACGCTCGATCTGGCGTTGGCGAATGAAGCCTACACTCAGATTCTGCTGGTTTTGCCGTTGAGCCTGGCGCTGATCTATTTGGATCGAAAAACCTGGCGCCCCATGCCGTACGATCGCACGGCGGTTGGTTACGCGGTCATCTTCGCCGCCGCTCTCGTCGCGTGTCTGGCGCGATGGAGCCATGCCGAGGTTCTGTCGAACTCATCTCTCTCGATAAGCATGTTCGCGCTCGTGAGTTGGTGGATCGGTAGCGTAGTCCTTTGTTTTGGGGTGGGAGCCTTCCGCAAATTTCTCTTCCCACTCTGTTTCTTGTTCTTGATGGTCCCGGCTCCCGAATTGCTCCTGACCCCCGCCGTGCGCTTCCTGCAATACCAGTCAGCCGTTGGTTCGCGGCTGCTCTTCAATGCGATCGGTGTCCCCGCGACACAAGACGGAGTCATGCTCTCGATCCCCAACCTTGACATTGAAGTTGCCACCGAGTGCAGTAGCATTCGATCGAGCATGATGCTGATCCTCATCACGATGGTCATGGCTCACCTCTTTCTGCGCTCGCGGTGGCGGAAGACGTTGCTGATCGCAGCCGCCATTCCGCTCTCAGTCGCCAAGAACGCGCTGCGCATCGTCACCATCGCCGTGTTGGGGACGCGCGTGGATCCCAGCTACCTGCACGGGAACCTTCATCGCCACGGAGGAATTGTTTTCCTGGGCGTTGCCGTCGCGGCGGAGGTAGGATTGCTCTGGATCTTGCGGCGTCCGGAACTTCGCTCGGGATTGGAGCGCGCTTCTCCGATGGCATCAAGTTAGTTGCGTCCTACCGAAACTTCTCGCAATCCCGAAGTCGAATGCCATTTTGATCTTTGGTGGAGATCGTTGGCTTGCCATCGAGCTGCCAGTCGATCGCCAAGTCGGGGTCGTTCCATTGGACGGTGCGTTCGTGCTCGGGAGCGTAGAAGTCTGTGGTCTTGTAAGTGACGTGAGTGGTCTCTGAGACCACGCGGAATCCGTGAGCAAACCCCGCCGGTACCCAGAGCATGCGTTTGTTTTCGCCGGAGAGGCGGAACGACTCCCATTTGCCAAGTGTCGTGGAGCTTTGCCTGAGGTCGACCACTACGTCCAGAATCTCTCCCGTAATGGCGCGCACCAGCTTTCCCTGCGGTTGCTGAATCTGATAGTGGAGCCCGCGCAGTACGTTTCGGCTGGAAAACGAATGATTGTCCTGGACGAATGTTTCGTGGATGCCGAGCTCGGCAAACTGGCGCTGGTTGTAGCTCTCCAGAAAAAAACCGCGATCGTCGCCGAAGACTTGAGGTTCGAGGAGCAAGATTCCAGGCAGAGTGGTCTCGATTTTCTTCATGATCGGTCGGTTGTGCCCTCGCGGCTCGGACGCTTAAAAAACCTGCTCCTGCAGAAGTTGCAACAAGTATGCGCCGTAGGGATTGTTTCGCATCGGCTGCGCGATGGCTTCCAGTTGCTGCGCGGTGATATAGCCTGAGCGATAGGCAATCTCCTCCGGGCAGGCCACCATCAGGCCCTGTCGCTTCTCCAACGTTTGGATAAATAGCGCGGCTTCCATCAGGGCTTCGTGGGTGCCGGTGTCGAGCCAAGCCATGCCGCGTCCCATGACGCACACATCCAACTGGCCGCGGCGCAGGTATTCGCGGTTCACATCGGTGATTTCCAGTTCTCCGCGGGCGGAGGGTTTCAGGTTCGACGCGATGTCAACGACCTGATCGTCGTAGAAGTACAGGCCGGTCACGGCATAGCGAGACTTCGGTTGTTTCGGCTTCTCTTCGATGCTTAGCGCTTTTCCATTCTTGCCGAATTCGACCACGCCATAACGCTCGGGGTCATGGACTGCGTAGGCGAAGACGCGCGCGCCGTGGGTACGCGCGGTGGCTTCGCGCAAGTCTTTCGCAAGATCGTGGCCGTAAAAAATGTTGTCGCCGAGGACCAGCGCGCAGCCACTGTTGCCGATAAACGTCTTTCCGATGAGGAAGGCTTGCGCGATTCCTTCAGGCTTCGGTTGCGCCGCGTATTGCATGCGAATTCCAAAGCTGGTGCCGTCGCCCAGCAGGTGCTGGAATCTGGGCAAATCTTCAGGCGTTGAAATCAGCAAAATGTCGCGGATGCCCGCCAGCATCAGAATCGACAGCGGATAGTACACCATCGGCTTGTCGTAAACGGGAAGCAGGCTCTTGCAGACCGCATGAGTCACTGGATAAAGTCGCGTGCCCGAGCCGCCAGCGAGGATGATGCCTTTATAGGCTGGCTGCGATGAAGTCGGATTTGGAGGCGAAGTCTGAGTCGTCATGAGTTAATTTATTTTCAAACCGAATATTGTTTTGCAATCCATTGCCGGTAACCGCCGCTGCTTACATCCTGAACCCAATCCTGGTGCTGCAGGTACCACGCAACCGTCTTGCGGATGCCGGTTTCAAATGTTTCCTTTGGACGCCAGTTCAGTTCGCGTTCGATTTTACGCGTGTCCATGGCATAGCGGCGATCATGGCCGGGACGATCCTTGACGAACGTGATCAAGTTGCGGTGCGGAACGACCGGGTCATTCGGGCGCAACTCGTCGAGCAGTTCGCAGATCGTGTGTACGATATCGAGATTCTTCTTCTCATTGCGCCCGCCGATGTTGTAGGTCTCGCCCACGCGTCCGTGAGCAAGAACGGTGCGGATGGCGGCGCAATGATCTTCCACGTACAGCCAGTCGCGCACGTTCTGGCCGTCTCCGTAGATCGGAAGAGGCTTGCCCGAGCACGCGTTCAGCATGATCAGTGGAATCAACTTCTCGGGAAACTGATAAGGGCCGTAATTGTTGGAACAGTTCGTGGTGAGAGTCGGCAGTCCGTAGGTGTGATGATAAGCGCGGACCAGATGGTCAGACGCGGCCTTGGACGCGGAATATGGGCTATTGGGCGCGTAAGCCGTGGTTTCGCTAAAGGCAGGATCGTCGGGCCCAAGTGAGCCATAGACTTCGTCGGTGGAAACATGGAGGAAGCGAAATGTGTGGCGCTCTGGTTCCGGCAGAGGCGACCAATACGCGCGCGCCTCCTCCAGCAGGCTGAAGGTGCCGTTGATGTTGGTGCGGACGAAATCGTCGGGACCATGAATGGAGCGGTCGACGTGGCTCTCGGCGGCAAAATGAACGATGGCGCGCGGACTCTCGCGTCGGAGCAGGCCGCGGACAAGATCGCGGTCGACGATATCACCCAGTTGAAACCTGTATGCCGGGTCGGCGGCGATTGATTCAAGATTGCGTGGATTCCCGGCGTAGGTCAACTTGTCCAGATTCAGGATGGGCGACGATTCCTGTTTCATCCATTGCAGAATGAAGTTTGATCCAATGAACCCGGCGCCGCCAGTGACTAGAATCAGATTTTGCATGTTGTTGTGCGCCGGAACGCGATCCGGCGACGAAATTCCCGAGTTGTCACAAGAACGTGAGATGGTGGACCAACCCGATCCATTCTACTAGAGGGGCGATTTGATTTGAGAATCGATCCGCGCGTTGGTAACCGGAAGCCGGTGCCTCACTGTATCCGCGTACCTGAATTGCAAGGCGGTGGTCGTTGGTCGTTGGTTATCTGCGCGATTTTGAGCTGCCGTGAAAAAATAATGTTCAAGTCGCCTGCGAAGGCTTCGGGGGAAGTAGTATTGATTAGCAACACTGTCGTAGGGACACCGGGAGTGGTCGGCGAGTCGCACGCGGCGTTCGGTCGATGTTTGCAAGACGCGGGTGAAGTAGGCGATGGGCCCGACCAGGGTCACAGCGGCGGTGCCGACTCCGTCCCACCCGCTCCAAGTCTTCCGCGGGCCGTCAAGGGCCCCATGTACGAGCGCCGGTTAGACCTGACACCAGCGTATTCGATAATCTAGATCCAGTTGTCGTGGCTCGGAGAATCCGTGAAGGTATTCCACATAGTTGGCGCTCGGCCCAACTTCATGAAGGTTGCGCCCGTGATGAACGCGCTCCAGACGTACCCGCATGTTGTGCAGACTCTGGTTCACACCGGCCAGCACTACGATGCCAATATGTCGGACGTGTTTTTTGAGCAGCTGGGCATTCCGGCGCCGGATGTGAATTTGGCGGTGGGTTCGGGGACGCACGCGCGGCAAACGGCCGAAATCATGACGCGGTTCGAGCCGGTGCTGTTGGAGCGCCAGCCGGACATCGTGCTGGTCTATGGCGACGTGAACTCGACGGTGGCCGCGGCTCTGGTCTGCGCCAAGCTTGGAGTGCGAGTCGGCCATGTCGAGGCGGGACTGCGCTCGTTCGACCGTACCATGCCCGAGGAGATCAACCGGCTGGTCACCGATCAGCTCGCGGACATGCTCTTTACGCCTTCCGAGGATGGTGATAGCAACCTTCGGAAAGAGGGCATTGCCGCCGAGAAGATATTTCGCGTGGGCAATGTGATGATCGATTCTCTGGTGAAGCTTCTGCCGGCAGCCCAGCGTCAGCCGCAAAACGGTATTCCAGAACGCTATGCGTTGGTCACTTTGCATCGCCCGGCGAATGTGGACGACAGCGTCGCGCTGAAGGGCATTCTCGAGTCGTTGCTGGATGTGAGCCGGGATCTTGCCGTCATCTTTCCCGCGCATCCGCGCACCCGCAAACGAATTGCGGATTTCGAGCTGGACGCCAAGCAGCTACGGATCGTGGATCCGCTATCCTATCTTGAATTTCTGGCGATGCAGTCGCGCGCTACCGTCGTCATCACGGATTCCGGCGGCATTCAGGAGGAGACTACTTATCTCGGCGTGCCGTGCCTGACGCTTCGCGAGAATACGGAGCGGCCGGTCACGGTTTCTCTGGGAACCAACGTTCTGGTCGGGCGCGACCCGGATAAGCTGCGCGCAGAACTGTCTCGCGTTCTCGCGGGCCAGGCGAAGAAGGGAAGCATCCCTCCGTTGTGGGATGGACATACGGGCGAACGAATCGCGGCTTTATTGGCGGGATAAGGATAACCTGTAGTGCGCGACTGGCCGTGTCGAGCCGTGACTCAAAGCAGTACGATGAATGCGCCGCGCAAGCTGGGAAAAAGGGCAGGAAACAAACAAGACCCGCAGCGCGATCACCATCCTCGCCATGCAGGTCTGTCTGGTTCTTCTTGATTTACGATTGCGCTGTTCTGGCTACTCTTGATCGGAGAAACATTGCTCCGAAACATGTGAGACCGGCTCCGAGCAGGTAGATCGCTGTGGAACCGCCTTCCGGCACCTGCTCGCAATGCCTTCGCGAGCGTGGATCGCATCGACGATCCGCAACTGCCGCTGGAACCAAACAACAAATCGCGACGACGGATAACCACAGATTCCGATTTCTCTTCATTCGAACTCCCCTGACGTACGTTAAATGATAGATCCACTTGGGCTGAGAGAGTGTCGGGGGCTACCTCCCAAGCGGTTCTTTTAATCTTTGTATATTGAATTCCCTTCCAGTCCTGCTGTCAAGTTGATATTTTTTGCAATAGTTGCACGAAGTTGCAACTGTCTAGCTCGGTTTCACCTGCGGTGACACGCATGGCAAAACCTTGCAAATACGGCTTAAGTCCCGGACGATAGGGGGAGAGACAGCCATTGATGAGAACCAACCCATCTCGGCTCGCGTTGACAGTATGCGCCCTCGTTTGCCTCGGCTTTACGTGCTGCCGTAGTAGAGCGCAGCCCCACAGCGTGACGCTGACGTGGGATGCGCCCCGAGACGTCCCCGGGATCACTGTGGCCGGCTACAACCTGTACAGGAGCACAAAATCAGGCGGTGGTTTCGTGAGGCTGGCGACCCGCTTGCCCGGTCCACCCTATGAGGACCGTCTGGTTGGCAGTGGGCGCACCTACTACTACGTCGTGACTGCGGTGGATGGACGTGGCAGGGAGAGCGGGTTTTCCGGTGAGATACGAGCCGTGATTCCGTGAGACGGCGTGCTCAGGGCGCGTTTACGGAATGACGGCTTGCGCTTGATTCGAGTATCCGCTTTCATTCGAGTTGCTATCGAGGGCTGTGGCTACGTAGTAGTAAGTGGTGCCCGAGACAACGGTGTTGTCGGTGTAAGCCGTGCTGCCATCGAGCGCACCGTTGATCATGGTATAAGGGCCACCCGAGACGGTGCCGCGATACAGGTTGTAACCGACGGCATTTGCCGAAGCGTCCCAGGTGAGGTCTACCGTGTGCTGCGCTGGAGGCGTTCCGGTGCCCGTCATGGTCTGGGCCGTTGGCGAGTTCGTGGCATTGCTCACGAAAGACAGCGTTGCCGAAGTGGCACCGCTGGATTGTGGCGTGAAGGTTACGGAGAAAGAGGCTGACTGGCCGGCATTGATCGTGGCTGGTAGCGAGATTCCAGAAAGCACAAACTCGCCGTTGGTGAGGCTTGCCGATGAGACAGTGACCGCCGCGCCGCTGGCGGTCAGGCTGCCGCTGAGCGAAGAATTTGCCCCGACGACCACGTTGCCAAAGCTGAGAGTCGTCGGCGACACCGCCAATTGGCCGGTTGCCGTTCCGGTTCCGGAGAGGGCGATGCCAAGGGGCGAGTTCGTGGCGTTCGACAGTACGGACAAGCTTCCGCTTGCCGCGCCTGCGCCGGTTGGTGCAAAAGTCAGGGTGAAGGTTACGCTCTGGTTAGCCGCGAGCGTTGCGGGCAGGGTTAATCCGCTTACCGAGAAGGCAGCTCCGGTCACATTTGCCTGCGAGATGGTGACGGTCGATCCGCCGGTGTTGGTTAACGTCTCCGACAAACTCGTGTTGTTGCCAACCTGAACGCTGCCGAACGCGAGACTAGTGGGATTGGCAGTTAAGGTTCCTGGCGCGACGCCCGTTCCGGAAAGGGCGATGCTCAGGTTGGGATTCGAGCCGTTGGAAGTGACGCTTACGCTGCCACTCGAGGCACCGCTCGTGGTTGGGGAGAACGTCACGGTGAACGAAGTGCTTTGGCCTGCATTCAACGTCACGGGCAACGCCAGGCCGCTGATGCTGTATCCCGCGCCACTCGCGGCGGCAGCTGAGATGGTGAGGCTGGTTCCGCCGGAATTGGTGAGCGTTTCCGGCAGATCTGCGCTATTGCCGACTTGAACATTCGAGAATGCCAGACTGGTGGGATTCGCGGTGAGCGTTCCCTGGGTCACGCCGGTGCCAGACAGAGGAATGCTTAAGTTGGGATCCGAGGCGTTGGAAGTGATCGCGACGTTGCCGCTGGAGGCGCCGCTGGAGGCCGGCGTAAAGGTTACGGTGAACGAAGTGCTTTGTCCGGCGTTCACAGTCACGGGCAACGAGAGGCCGCTGATGCTATAGCCAGCCCCACTTGCGCTGGCAGCGGAGATGGTGAGGCTCGTACCCCCGGAGTTAGTGAGGGTTTCCGAGAGACTCGAGTTCTTGCCGACTTGAATGTTGCCGAATGCGAGGCTGGTTGGATTGGAAGCCAGCGATCCCTGCGTCGCGCCGGTGCCAGACAGAGGAATGCTTAAGTTAGGATTCGAGGCGTTAGAAGTGATCGCGACGCTGCCGCTGGAGGTGCCGCTGGCCGCTGGGGCAAAGGTCACGTTGAACGAGGTGCTTTGACCTGCGTTCAACGTCAGCGGCAACGAGAGACCGCTCAGGCTGTATCCGCTGCCACTTGCGGTGGCGGCTGAAATCGTGAGGCTCGACCCGCCGGAATTGGTGAGCGTTTCCGACAGGCTGGTGCTCTTGTCAACCTGTACGGTGCCAAACGCCAGACTGGTCGGATTCGCAGCCAGCGTGCCCTGAGTTACACCCGTACCAGAAAGAGGAATGCTCAAGTTGGGATTGGAGCCGTTGGAAGTGATGGCCACGCTGCCACTGACGGCACCACTGGTGGTGGGAGCAAGCAGCACGGTGAACGAGGTGCTCTGGCCGGCATTCAGCGTGACCGGCAGCGAGAGTCCGCTCATGCTGAAGCCGCTGCCGCTGGCACTGGCGGCTGAGATCGTAAGGCTCGAGCCGCCGGAATTGGTCAACGATCCGGACATTGATTTCGAAGTGCCATCCTGCACACTGCCGAACGCGAAGCTGGCCGGGTTCGATCCCAGTTGACCTTGCGAAACGCCGGTTCCGGA
>JAYUJG010000359.1:0-3161 GCA_043765355.1 Acidobacteriaceae bacterium
ATCGTCGCGAAAGCTCTCCACTGCGCGCCGCCGAACGAGAGCGCTCTGCTGGCATGGCCGGTTGTGTGTGGCAGCGCGGTGGCCGAACGGACGCGGCCGCTGAGTTTTTCGGATGGCATCCTGTACGTGGAGGTCGCCGACGCGGGATGGCGGCGCGAACTCGCGCACCTGGCTCCGCGCTACGTAGCCATGATCAACAAATATTCCGCCACTTCGGTGAAGCGGATTGAATTCGTGGTAAAGGCGTGAAAGTCACTGGCAAAATTACCGACAAAGACGTTGCCTACGTGGCCGATCTGGCCAACCTCGAGTTGACAGCGGAAGAACGCGCTCGCATGTTGCGAGACTTGAATTCAATTCTTGAATACGTTGATCGCCTCGGCGAACTTGAAACGGACAAAGTAGCGCCAATGGCTCAGGTCGCCGGCCGCCAAGACGCGGACGAGGCGCGCCACGGAAGCGAGCGATTCGCGTACGCGTCCCGCGAGGATGTTACAGATGGCCTGCGAAAATCACTGGCGCACGATATCGCCGTAAAAAATGCTCCGGACACGGACGGAACGTTCTTCGAGGTTCCGAAAGTGATTGAGAGATCGTGACGAAAGAGATGCCTGGGGCGACGATTGACAGTATCAGGAGCGCGATCGCGGAGCGGAAGACGACTGCGACCGCAGTGGCGCAGAATTTCTACACGCGCATTCGGCAAGAAGATCCCGAGATTGGCGCGTTTCTTACTCTGTGCGAAGGTCGTGCGTTGGCGCAAGCTGCCCGCATCGACGCGCTCGCCGATGAAGGCCAGTTCTTGCCGGCGCTCGCGGGCGTTCCGGTCGCGATCAAAGATGTGATGGTGACGAGCGGCGTGCGCACCACTGCCGGTTCAAAAATTCTCGACAATTTCATTCCGCCATACGATTGCACCGCGGTCGCGCGACTGGAAGCTGCGGGAGCGGTGATTCTGGGCAAGCTCAACTGCGATGAGTTTGCCATGGGTTCGTCGAACGAGAGCTCGGCCTTTGGCGTTGTGCGCAACCCGCGCGACAAGAGTCGAGTGCCGGGAGGTTCGTCCGGAGGATCGGCGGCGGCGGTGGCCGCTGAAATGGCCGTCGCGACGCTCGGCTCCGATACCGGCGGATCGATTCGCCAGCCGGCGTCGTTTTGTGGCGTCGTCGGTTTGAAGCCTACCTACGGGCGCGTCTCGCGCTACGGCCTGATTGCATTCGCGTCTTCGCTCGATCACATCGGCCCATTCGCGAAAACAGTGAAGGAGGTCGCGTTGATGCTGCGCACGATTGCGGGCCGCGATCCCATGGATTCGACCTCCGCTGACGTGCCTGTGCCTGACTATGTGGCGGAGCTCGAAAAGCCGGTCAAGGGATTGAAGGTCGGTGTGGCCAAAGAATACTTCGGCTCGGGTCTTGATCGCGAAGTTCGCGCCGTCGTCGAAGCGGCGATTCAGAAACTCGCTGAGCTCGGATGCGAAATTGTGCCGGTGAGTCTGCCGCACACGGAATATGCGATTCCAGCGTATTACATTGTGGCCACGGCGGAAGCGTCGTCGAATCTGGCGCGCTTCGATGGCGTGCGCTACGGCTTCCGCGCCAAGTCAACCACACTTTCCGAAATGTATCGGCAAAC
The DNA here is from genome assembly GCA_043765355.1 of Acidobacteriaceae bacterium. Lineage (GTDB taxonomy): Bacteria > Acidobacteriota > Terriglobia > Terriglobales > Acidobacteriaceae > Acidiflorens. The sequence goes on from JAYUJG010000359.1 coordinate 1,636, forward strand.
CCGCGATGGCGGATTCGGCATGGAAGTGAAACGCCGCATCATGCTCGGGACCTACGCGCTCAGTGCCGGATATTACGACGCTTATTATCTGAAAGCGCAGAAAGTGCGCACGCTGGTGACACGCGACTTCGACGAGGCGTTTGAAAAAGTCGATGTGATTGCGGTGCCAACTGCGCCGACACCGGCGTTTCGTTTGGGTGAAAAGGCCAACGATCCGCTGGCCATGTATCTGGCAGATATTTATACGGTGACGGCGAACCTCGCGGGGATTCCGGGGATTTCAGTTCCGTGTGGCGAGAATCACGAGAAGCTGCCGATTGGATTGCAGCTATTCGGGCGGCACTTCGACGAAGCGAATGTGCTGCGGGTGGCGCATGCCTATGAGCAATCTCAAAAGCCCGCGTAGGGACAGCCGCCCTCGGCTGTCCGCGAGCGGAGCTCGCAGTTACCTAAACCACTTCATAATATTTTTCACCCGAACACGCTTTGCATAAGGCTCGCCCGTCACGCAAAACTTCGCGGTGGAAGTTGATTCCTTCTCCGCATTCAGCGCAGACGATGCGCTCCCCTTTGTATCCCGGAAATTCTTCTGCCGGAAGTTCGACCTTCACCCACTGCTTGGTGAATAAATCGTCTTCCGCCATTTCGCGATAGGCGAGCATCTGCTGCTGATTTTTGTTTTGGATTTCGGGATGCATCGTCCGCGCAAGAGCTTTGGACGATTCTTTCGCGGCGATGCGAATGGCTCGGGACCAGTGGCCGGGTTCGGACCCACTCAAGCCAAAGGCAGGCTTGAGTGGGGCACCCGGGTGACCAAGATCGACGAAGGTCGCGGCCATCTTCCCCCAGTCACGAAATTTCAGGGCGCGTTTTCCGAGTCGGCATCCGGTGACCACGGCGATGGCGTCGGTGGCGCAGCGGTCGATTTCGACGAATGTGACAAGGCGCTTGCGATCTTTTCCGCGAGGGTCTTCGATGCCTAGTTTCTCCAGGCCCACCATCGCCAGGCGGACGCCAAGCACCTGCCCGGCGCAGAGATGGCCGTGGGCGACTTCGGCTTCACGGAGATAGTCGTCGAGAGAGAGCATTTTGTAATTGTGGAATCGGGTAATTTTGTAATTGAATACCCTTGTTATCCTGAGCGTGGAGTCGAAGGACCCCCCGGGGTCTAAATTACCAAATTACCCGATTACAAAATTACCAAATGCTTTCACTTTCTCCTCCACCGTACCCCTTCTTTCGTATTCTCGACAATGATTCCCGCAGCAGTAAGTTCGGCGCGTAGTGCGTCTGAGGCTTTGAAGTTACGCGCTTTTCTGGCGGCTTCCATTTCAGCGAGCTTTTGATTTACTTGCTCGTCGCCGAGTTGCGCGGAGCCGGCAATTTCGAGCAACTCAGGACTGATTTCCTTTTCGCAGCCTTCGGCGCGAGCCCAGTCCAGGATCAGTTTCATCTTGGGCTGGTCGTCGTCTTTTAGCACGCCGAATATTTCATCAAACTTTTCGAGCGCCACGAGCAGCAGCCTC
>JAYUJG010000360.1:0-6608 GCA_043765355.1 Acidobacteriaceae bacterium
AGCTTTCAGCCATCAGCTTTCAGTTCGAGCTTGGTTGTGATGAACCGACGGCTGAAAGCTGATGGCTGATAGCTGATCTACTTTCCATCTCCTCGCTACTCCATTACAATCAACCGTCAACCTGCTGGGCTTCCATGGCACTCAAGGAGTCGGAAGCGATCGTCCTGCGCACTTATCCTTTGCGCGAGGCCGATCTGCTGGTCACGCTGTTTACGCGCGCGGAAGGGAAAGTTCGCGGCGTGGCGCGCGCAGCCAAAAAATCGAAGCGGCGGTTTGGCGGCGCACTCGAACCGCTCACCTACGTTCGGGTGTTTTACGAAGATCGCGAGCGGCAGGAGTTGGCCCGGCTGGATTCCTGCGAGGTGCTGGAATCGCCGTTGGCGACGGAAGTGGGCTATCCGCGGGCGGTCGCGCTGGCCCACGTAGCGGAGTTGCTCGACGAACTTCTGCCGGACCGAGAAGTCAATGATGCTGCGTTTCGGCTGGCGCTTTCGGTGATCGCGGGATTACGCGGGGCCGACGTCTGGATGCCCGTCACTTACTTTGAGCTGTGGATGACCCGCCTGATGGGCTATCTGCCAGACCTCGGCGAGTGCATGGTTTGCGGACACACCCTGAGCGGTAGCCGGGCCTTCTTTCACGCCTTGACCGACGGCTTGATGTGCGTCGACGACAAGCGGCTGGCATCGTCCGAGATATCCGGGGAATCGCGAGTGCTGGCGGCGCAAATGTTTCGCGCCCCAGTAGAAAGCTTCGCTGGAACACCCTGGCCCAAGAAGCAGGGAAGCGATCTGCGAAAGTTTCTGATACAGACGCTGCAGAGGCACATTGAGAAGAAGCTGGTGACGGCGGGAATGCTGGAGAAAATTTAGCTCCGAGCCGCGAGCTATGAGCTTCGAGCAAGCAATTTTGTTTGCTCAAAGCTCAAAGCTCATAGCTCAAGAGCAGTTCGAGTTGAAGACTACCGTGACCTCATCCAAACCCAATTCGCTGACCTTTCAGGAACTCATCCTCAAGCTCCAGGCTTTTTATGCGGAGCGAGGAGCTGTCATCCAGCAGCCCTACGACGTGGAGGTCGGCGCTGGCACGATGGCACCCGAGACATTCCTGCGCGTCCTTGGACCGAAGGCCTACAAAGTTGCGTATGTGCAGCCGTCGCGGCGTCCGGCGGATGGGCGCTATGGGGAAAATCCAAACCGTTTGTTCAAGCACATGCAGTTGCAGGTGATCCTGAAGCCGCCGCCGGAAAATGTGCAGGAGCTCTACCTCGAATCGCTGGCGGCAATCGGCATCGATCTGCGCCAGCACGATATCAAGTTTGAAGAAGACAATTGGGAATCACCGACGCTTGGCGCGTGGGGCATTGGTTGGCAGGTGATGCTCGACGGGCTTGAGGTCACGCAGTTCACCTACTTCCAGCAGTGCGGAGGCGTGGACCTCGATCCCATCTCCGCCGAACTGACCTATGGTCTGGAGCGGCTGTGCGCTTTTCTGCAAGACGTTGATTCGATCTACGACATCGTGTGGGCGCGCGATCCCGAGACCGGCAGGGAAGTAAAGTATGGAGACGTCCGCCTCGCCGACGAGCAGCAATTCTCGGTTTACAACTTCGAAGCGGCGGATGTGGTGAGCGCGTGGAAACATTTCGATCTTTGCGAGGCCGAGTGCAAGAAGCTGATCGACCGGTATGCTGCCCTCAGTAAAGACAAGAGCGAAGACGATGGCATCGCCCGCGAGAAGTCGCGCTTCCCTCTGCTCGGTACTTACGATCTCTGCCTGAAGTGCTCGCACTATTTCAATATTCTCGATGCGCGTGGCGCGATCTCAGTGACTGAGCGCGTCGGTGTAATCGCACGCGTGCGGGCGTTGGCGGTGGGAATCGCCAAGGCGTGGATGGATCAACAGTACCCAACGGAAAAAAAACCGGACGGCAATGACCAGAACGCAAAACCTGCAGCTAAAGAACAGAAGAGCAAGCTGGTTCCGGTTGGATAGTTTCGCCAGACGAATCGCCTGCTCATAGCTCACGGCTCGAAGCTCACAGCACTTGTGCGATGCAGTAAAGATTTACTTTTTCGTTACTCTGAAACCATAGACTGAAGCTGACGAATGCCAGACTTTCTACTAGAAATCGGATGCGAAGAAATCCCGGCCCGGATGATCGACGCCGCGTCTGCAGAGCTGCGCGAACGCATCAACGCCCTGCTGCAACGTGAACGCCTCGACCCGACGGGGGCAATTACATATCTCGATACGCCGCGCCGGTTGGCCGTTCTGGCTCCAGGGATCCCCGCCTCGCAGCCTGACATTACAGAGCAGCTAAGCGGCCCCTCCGCGCAGATCGCATACAAAGATGGTCAGCCGACTCCGGCAGCTCATGCATTCGCCAAAAAAGCCGGCGTGGATGTCGCCAAATTAGAAAAAATCAGCACCCCCAAGGGTGAATACCTGACGGCCACGGTGACGCGCAAAGGCCGCACCGCAGCCGAGATTTTAGCCGAGTTGCTTCCCAAGGAAATCTCGACACTGTACTGGCCCAAGAATATGTACTGGCGCAAGCGTGGAGAACTCTTCGTTCGTCCCGTGCGCTGGCTGGTAGCGATGCTCGATGAGCAGGTTGTTCCGCTGGAATTATTCGGCATAAGAGCGGGCAAGACTTCTCGGGGACACCGCATCCTATTTGGAACGACTACCAGTGCACCCGTCGCGATCTCTAAGCCGAGCGTTTACGTCGAAGCCCTGCGCGGTGCCAAGGTAATCGGCTCGTCCGAGCGCGAGCACACGATCCGCAAAGCGCTCGATGCCGCGACCCGCACCATTCCCGGAGCGCGCTGGCGCGAGGATAAGCCGCTGGTTGCGACCGTAGTCAATCTCACCGAATTTCCATCGGCCATTCTCGGCAGCTTCGATCCCGAGTTCCTCGATTTGCCCGAAGAAGTGCTGGTCACGGTGATGCGCGATCACCAGAAATATTTCGCCATCGAAGATGCGAATGGAAAACTTCTGCCGCATTTTCTGGCTGTACTCAACACCGCCTCCGATTCCGATGGATTGATCCGCCACGGCAACGAGCGTGTGCTGCGCGCGCGTTTCAACGACGCCCGTTTCTTCTGGCAGGCGGATCAGAAGCAAACACTGCGCCAGCGCGTCGATTTGCTGCGCAACGTGACCTTTCAGAAAGATCTCGGCAGTTACTACGACAAGACGATGCGTGTGCAGCGCATGGCGAGTTGGCTTGCCGAAACGGTGAAACAGAGTGGCATGGCGGTTCGCCCGGGCGTGATTCACAAAGCCGCGTTGCTGGCAAAGGCCGACCTCACCACCGAACTGGTCAAGGAATTTACCGAACTCCAGGGAATTGTCGGCGGCCTCTACGCCCGTGTGCAACCGCTCGATGAAGACCTGAGAGCCGATGTGCAGACGGAAGTCTCGCGCGCCATCTACGATCACTACAAGCCCGAGTCGATGGAAGACACGGCTCCCGCAACCGTCGAGGGAGCAGTTCTCTCCATTGCCGACAAGGCCGATTCCATCGCCGGAATGTTTGCACTGGGCTTGATCCCGAGCGGATCAAAAGATCCGTTTGCACTGCGTCGTCAGGCAAACGGTATCGTGAAGACGATCGCCGAACACAAACTGCCATTCCGAATCTCCGAGATCATGGCCGACGCGCGCGGCCGGTACAAAGGATCCGACGCGGAAAAGAAGTTCTCCAACAACACATACTCGGAATCGGTGCGCAGCTTTTTTCGGGAGCGGCTGGAGTTTTATCTTAAGGAAGCTGGCGGCTATGCCTACGATGTAGTCAACGCAGTGTTGGCCACCGACGCTGACGATGTAGTCGATGCGGCGGCCCGCGCCGAAGCGGTGAAGAATGTCCTACACATGCCGGAGTTCCAAGCAATCGCGACGGCGTGCAAACGGATGAAAAACATCCTGAAGCAGGCCCAAGAAAAGCGAGTAGCGATAGCACCGACGTTCAACTATCTGCCCGATTCGGCGCACGAAGAGAAGAATCTTGCGGCGTACGTGGACACGGACCACTCCAGAATAGAGGCGCATCGAAAGAAAAAAGAATACGGTGACGCACTGCTCTTGTTGTCGACCGTGAGGGAACGAGTTGATGCATTCTTCGACAAGGTGATGGTCATGGTTGACGACGAAAACCTCCGTGCCAACCGCCTCGCTCTGCTGCAGACGCTGGTGAAAGAATTCTCGACGATCGCGGACTTTTCGGAAATTGTGACTGAAGGCAAGGAATCCACGAAATAACGTTTCTTCAATAATGAATTTGAAGTGAGGATGAATACCCTAATGGCAACGACGACTCTCCCCGGCACTCAGAGCAGTCCAGCGAAATCTCCCGCACCGGCGCCTGCAACCACAAAATCTGCGACTATAAAATACGTCTACTCGTTCGGCGGCGGCAAAGCCGACGGCCACGGCAAGATGAAAGACGTCCTCGGCGGCAAAGGCGCGGGCCTTGCCGAGATGACCAACGCCGGCCTTCCCGTGCCTCCCGGTTTCACGATTCAGACTGAAGCCTGTCGCGAATACATGCGACACAAAGCGGTTTCGAAGGATGTGGATCGCCAGATGGAAGAGTCGCTGGCGCAGCTCGAAAGTCTGCAAGGTCAAAAGCTCGGTAAGGGCGACAACCCGCTCCTCGTCAGCGTGCGATCGGGCGCGAAATTTTCGATGCCTGGGATGATGGACACCATTTTGAACTTAGGATTAAACGATCAAAGTGTCGAGGCCCTTGCCAAGCGCACCAACAATGCGCGCTTCGCCTACGATTCTTATCGGCGGTTGATCCAAATGTTCGGCAACGTCGTGCTGGATGTTGAGAAGCATGTTTTCGACGAAATTTTCGACGCCAAGAAGAAACAGAGGAAGACGAAATTTGACACGGGCCTCGACGCCAAGGCTCTGCAAGAAGTCATCGCGGAGTACAAGAGAGCCGTCAAAAAGCACGCCAAGCGCGACTTTCCGCAGGACGCGATCGATCAGCTGGTGATGGCGCGCGATGCCGTGTTTCGTTCATGGCAGAATGATCGCGCCAAGACTTATCGCCGCCTCAATAACATCGACGACATGCTTGGCACAGCCGTCAACGTACAAGCGATGGTATTCGGCAATCTCGGCGATACAAGCGGCACAGGCGTGGGCTTCACGCGCAACCCTTCCACCGGCGCCAAGGAGTTCTACGGAGAATTCCTGCTGAACGCGCAGGGAGAAGATGTGGTGTCAGGCGTGCGCACGCCGGTTCCAATTCTCGAACTCGAAAAAATAATGCCTGACGTCTTCAAGCAACTCCGAGACATCACCACGCGGCTTGAGAATCACTACAAAGACATGCAGGATTTCGAGTTCACGATTCAGGACCGCAAGCTCTACATGCTGCAAACGCGAAACGGCAAACGCGCCGGCCTCGCGGCGGTGCGCATCGCGATCGAGATGGTGGAAGAGGGCCTGATCACTAAAGAAGAAGCGATTTTCCGTCCGGAGCCCGACCAGCTTGTTTATTTCGTGGTTCCGCGTCTGGATGAAAAAGATGTGAAGCTGGCGAACGTGCTGGCGAAGGGCCTGCCAGCGTCTCCGGGCGGAGCGGTCGGGCAGATCGCGTTCACCGCTGAAGATGCGGTGAGAATGGCCGGACACGGCACTGAGAAAAATTCGGTGATTTTGGTTCGCGCGGAAACTTCGCCCGAAGATATTGAAGGCATGGTGGCGGCGGCTGGCATTCTCACATCTCGCGGCGGCATGACCAGTCACGCCGCGGTCGTCACGCGCGGTATGGGAAAGTGCTGTGTCGCCGGCGCCCAAGAAATCGATGTCGACGAAAAGAGACGCGAGATCCACGTCAAAGGGCAAGTATTTAAAGAGGGCGATTGGATTTCGCTCGATGGATCAACGGGGCGTGTCATCAAGGGCAAGGTCAATACGGTTCCGCCCGATCCGAAGGATTTGGTTCTGCTGGATAAATTCATGAGTTGGGCCGAACCTTTCCGCACGATGAAAGTTCGTGCCAACGCCGACATCCCGCGCGACGCGATCAACGCGCGGAAATTTGGCGCCGAAGGTATCGGGTTGTGCCGCACCGAACACATGTTTTTTGGTGAGCAGAAAATCCCGCTCATGCGGGCCATGATTCTTGCCGAGAACAAGAAAGAACGCCTGGCGGCGCTTAAGAAATTGTTGCCCATGCAGCGCAAGGATTTCGACGGAGTATTCCGCGCGATGAATGGCTTTCCTGTAACGATTCGCACGCTTGATCCTCCGTTGCACGAGTTTCTACCGCCGCGCGAAGAGCTGATGGTGAATATCGCGACGCTGCCGTACATGGACGCCAAGCAGAAAAAGTCGCTCGTGTCCAAGTATCGCGACTACGGCGTGAAGGCGGCGGGTGATCTCAAGAAAGTGTTACCGCCGCTGCTCAAACGCGTCGAGCAGCTTCACGAAGTCAATCCCATGCTCGGCCATCGCGGATGCCGCCTTGGCATTACTTACCCCGAGATCACCGAAATGCAGGGGCGCGCCATCTTTGAAGCGGCAGTTGCCGTCGCCAAAGCTGGCATTAAAGTTTTTCCGGAAGTGATGATCCCGCT
>JAYUJG010000361.1:0-5062 GCA_043765355.1 Acidobacteriaceae bacterium
GGACGCAACAGCCGCTCCTTATATTTATACCCACGCTGAAATTCGTCCATCACCTGGTGATCCGGAACTTCAGTCGTATCCACCATCTCGACCGCCTCATGAATTCGCGGATCAAACGGCTGTCCCACCGCAGCAATCGGCTGCACTCCCGTTTTCACAAGCGCATCCTGAAACTGGCGATAGATGAGATCGATGCCGCTGCGGAAATCGCTGGAATCGCCGCCAGCCTTCAACGCGCGCTCAAAGCTGTCGAGGATCGGAAGAATATTCCTGATCGCATCCGCCGCGGCAAACTCGCGGAATTCCTGCTGCTCGCGAATTGCGCGCTTCCGCGCGTTATCAAATTCCGCCTGCAAGCGAGCCACGCGGTCGAGCAGCGCATCGCGCTCGGCCTTAAGTTTTTCTGTTTCCGATACCGCCCCGCCATCCGCAGCCCTGCCCGCAATCGAGATCGGACCCGTTTCGTCCTCACTACCCGCAGCGGGGAGCTCGCGCTCCAGATCCAACTTCACTTCGGTCTTTCCATTTCCCTTAGCCATACTGCTCAATTACTCCGATTCGTTCAAAAGTTTGTCGAAAAGCCGCGCAATGTACGACACGGCCGACATCGTATGTTGATAATCCAGGCGCGTCGGTCCAATCACCGCCAGCGATCCCATCACTTCACCGCCCACGCGGGCAGGCGCGCCAATGAGTACAAAATTCTGCAATGAGGAAGCGGACGACGGCAGCGCTTCGTCGAGCCCAATCACCACCCGCACCGCTTCCTGCCGCGTGTCGAGATAAGCGCCCAGCAGCCTTACAACCTTCTCTTTCTCCTCAAGCGTCCGCAGCATATTTTGCAAGCGCGTGCGATCTTCCTCACCCGCCCCCTGGTTCCCCACCAGGTTCGCCGCTCCTTCTACGAACACCGTCGGCGTGTCGCTGCCAGTGGCCAGCGCCCCCTGCTGATAGAGCTGCTCGATCGACTTCATCAGCCGGTCGTACTCGTTGCGTTCCTGTTCCAGGCGCCGCGCCAGTTCGGCGCGCATGTCGTCCATCGTCCAGCCGCGAAAATTTTCGTTGATATAGCGTGCCGCCAGATCAAGATCGGTCTGCGCAATATCCAGCCGAAGCACGCGATCCCGCACCACTCCCGAACGCGTAACGACCACCGCCAAGACTTTCTGATCGCTCAGCCGTGAAAAATAAACATGATCGAGCGCATTGCGCGGTCCACTGGTCGCCACCGTAACGCCCACGCTGTGCGAGATCAATGAGAGCACATGCGAAGTGCGCTCCATGAACTCCTCCACGTCCGTGACGCCGGTAAGCGTGTCCTGAATGATGCTCTGATTTTCGTGCGAAAGATGCGCCTCCCCGCTCAACTGCTCGACGTAGTAGCGATACGCCTCCGCCGTCGGAACCCGCCCCGCCGAAGCATGCGGCTGATCCAGAAATCCCGCCTCCGCCAGATCCGCCATCACATTGCGGATCGTGGCCGCACTCAGCCCTTCGCGGTTCGCCCGCGCAAGCGTCCGCGACCCCACCGGCTCTCCGCTGGCAATGAACGTCTCGACGATGGCAGTCAGGATTTCCCGTTCCCGACCGCCCGCTGGTCCTGGTGGCATATTTACTATCGATTCAGAGTGGAACCAGAACTGATTTTCCCAACTCGTACTTTCCCAACCCGTGTCATCACAAACTTGCTCTTATGACCGCGTTTCACAACCCTGCCCTCACAAACTTGTTGCCATAAAATACGCCTTGGATAGCGCGGGTTTTGAGACACGCACCGCCTCACAGCCTTCCCGAAAAATTCGACCTCAATCACGAAACGGGAAGGGCACGACTTTAGTCGTGCCGTTAGGTCGTTCCGAAAAGCCGCGCTTTAGCGCCCGAGGTGTGCTTCAGCCACACGCGAAGAGTTTTCCCGCCATCTGTACAGCTGTGCCGTTAGATCCCAGTCGACGCTGGGCGTAGCCCCGCTTCGCAAGAGCATTGACCAAACCACTTTCCAGAACACCCCTTTAAATACTTTAGATGCAGTGGCTTAGATTATACCTACGACGAGGTGGGGAATAAAGCTACAACCAGCAACCCGTATCGCACCAGCGCATGACTCCACCAGCTATACTTCGCCACATGCCTCCCAAGCCTCATATGGCCGTAATTGGCGCCGGCGCATTCGGAGCGTGGACCGCTCTCTACCTTCTCCGCAGCGGAGCCAGCGTCACACTAGTTGACGCTTGGGGACCGGGAAACTCCAGAGCTTCATCGGGCGGTGAAACCCGAGTGATCCGCGGAGCGTACGGCCCCGATCAGCCCTACACAAAACTAGCCGCCCGCGCGCTCGATCTCTGGCGGCAACACGACGCCCAGTGGAAACAGAAATTCCTTTTCCCCATCGGCGTCCTCTGGATGGTCGAGGGTGATGGCGCATTCGAACGTGGCTCGCTTCCCTTCCTCAAGGATGCCGGAATCCCTTTCGAGGAATTGGCCGCCAGCGAACTCAATCGCCGCTGGCCGCAAATCAGTTTCGAGAACGTCGAATTTGGCATCTACGAACCACAAAGCGGATATTTGCTGGCTCGCGCGTCGGCGCAGGCGGTGGTCGATCATTTTGTCGCGGAAGGCGGAGAGTATCGCCAGGCCATGGTCTCGCCCGAGAATCTCGACGCCACGCACTGGAAAGCGCTAACCATGTCGGATGGCTCAACCTTCGTCGCCGACCGCTACGTGTTCGCCTGTGGTCCCTGGCTCGGAAAGCTGTTCCCGAAAACCATCGGTCCCCATTTCATCTCGACGAAACAGGATGTATTTTTCTTCGGCACACCCGCCGCCGACCCACGATACAACGAAGGCAACGTCCCCGTGTGGGCCGATCATAGCGGCCATTTCATGTACGGAATTCCCGGCAACCAGGGCCGCGGCTTCAAAATCGCCGACGACACGCGTGGAGAAGAGTTCGACCCAACCAGCGACCAGCGTTTGGTAAGCGAAGAAGGCGTTGCAGCGGCGCGACGTTATCTGGCGTATCGTTTTCCGGGAATGAAAGATGCGCCATTGGTGGAGACACGCGTCTGCCAATATGAAAATACGACCGACCACAATTTCATCGTCGATCGGCACCCTGGCAACGCAAATGTATGGATCGTCGGAGGCGGCTCGGGTCACGGCTTCAAGCATGGCCCGGCGCTCGGCGAAATGGTGGCGCAGTTGGTGCTGAAAGACGAAATGGCTGAGACGGTCTATCGATTGGCTCGCTTCCAGGCCCAGAAAGCGGAACCATAAAAACTTTCTACTGAATCTGAATCACGCTTTCCGAACTGGCCGCTTTGACTTCTTCCACGCGCGCCACGACGTTGCGAGCAAAGGCGAACAGGGACTTCGCATGGGGCGAGTTTTCTCCCTCAAGCACCGACGGAGAACCACTGTCGCCCGCCTTGCGAATCTCGGGATCAAGTTCAACGCTTCCGAGGAAAGCGATCTCGAATTGTTTGGCCGTCTTTTCGGCGCCACCGCGCGAGAAGATGTCGATCTCAGTCTGGCAGTGGGGACAGACGAAATAACTCATGTTCTCCACCATGCCGACGATATCCACCTTCATCTGGCGAAACATTTCGATGGCCTTGCGCGCGTCCTGCAATGAAACGTCGGAAGGCGTGGAAACGATGACGGCTCCAGTCAATGGAACAGTCTGGATCAACGAGAGCGCGACGTCGCCGGTTCCGGGAGGAAGGTCGATCACCAGATAATCGAGTTGTCCCCACTGCACCGATCCCAAAAACTGCTTGATGATCGAGTGCAGCATGGGACCGCGCCAGATGAGCGGCTTGTCCCCCGGATTGAGGAAGCCGACCGAAATAACTTTGAGGCCGTGCGAGTTGATGGGAGCAATCTGATTTTCGCCAAGAACCTTCGGCTGCTCGTTGGTGCCGAGCATGAGCGGGACATTCGGTCCGTAGACGTCTCCGTCGAGCAATCCAACTTTGTAGCCCATCTTATTGAGCGCGATGGCCAGATTGACGGACAGAGTCGTCTTGCCAACCCCGCCCTTGCCCGAACCGACGGCGATGATGGCGTTGACGCCAGGCAAAGGCTGCGGCGTGGGCTGTTGCTGACCAGGATGGGAATGAGCGCTCATGCAGCGATTATACGGGAGGAAGGGCAGCACTTAGCATTTAGCAATCAGCACTCAGCATTCGGCAGAAATGAGGCTGCGTTTTGCTGTAGGCTGAGTGCTGAGTGCTGACTGCTCAGCGTCCTTCTCCCGCCCGCACCTTGCCGCGAAACATTCGATAGACGAAAACGAAGCAAGCAACCACAAGGACAGCCGCGAAGGCAACCCAAACCAGGCCGACATTCAGTCCATGATTTCCGGCAACGGTGTTGTAGACGGTGAGATCGTATTGGGGATCGCGAGCGGGCAACATTACCGGATACAGTGCGAATGCCGCGCCTGCAAGCATCGCGGCGATATACAAACTCGAAGCCACGAACGCAAGTTTCTCTTTACCCTTGGCCCCCGCCCCAAGCATTGTCGCGAGGCTGGCGACGACAGCGATCGGAACCAGCAGCCCAATCTTGTGCCTTCCGAAGTTCGCCATGATTTCGGGCCGTATGAAATACGTTGCAATCAGCGTACTGAAGGTCAAGAAAAACTGAAGAGGCCAGCAAAGCACGGCGAAACCGCGAGCGCGGCGGCCGAGATCCTCGTCGGTCTTGAGCGCGACGTAGTACGAACCGTGCGCGGTCAAGGTTACGAGCGCGAACACGCTGGTAAGAATCGTGTACCAGTCCAGAATGCCCGTCTGCGATCCGAGTTTGAAGTTGGTCCACAACGGCTCGAAAAAATAGCCGGTCGCGTCCAGCGGAACGCCCCGCACCACGTTGCCGAGCGCCGCGCCAAAAAACACCGCCAGCAAAATGCTCGAGAAGCTGAAAACCACGTCGAAGAAGCCCTGCCACATCCCGTCTTGGACATGCAGGCGGAATTCAATCCCGATGCCGCGCAGAATCAGCAGCCACAAAATGATCGTCAGCGGCAGATAAAATCCGCTGAAGCTCGACGCATAGACCC
>JAYUJG010000362.1:0-2201 GCA_043765355.1 Acidobacteriaceae bacterium
GGCGAGTCCACGGCGAAGGCTGGAGAAGTTAGGGGCTTGGTCCCCGACGCGTTGTTTGGTCCTCGGATCGTGTAGAGGTCTCCGCTCGGAACGTTAAAGTCGAGAGCGTACACGTTGTACGAGACCTTCTTGCTGTGTCCCCATGTTCCGAGAAGAGAGCCGACGTGTCCGGTGTGTGCGATGTCGCCTTTCGAATTGACCACTTCGAAAGTCTCGTCCGGCAGCGCGGTCTGGGTCATCAGATAAGCGCGAAACGGCGCGGCACCTGCTTCGTATCCCGCTTGATTGACTCGCACGAAAGCGGTCTGGGCAAGCAGAGCCGGCGCACACAGAAGAACCAGAAGAACTCGCAGGCGGAAGCAAAAGCGGAAGGGAACCATGACTTACTCCTGGGCGGGGGACGAATCTATTAAAACCATTTAATAGGGGAAGATACGCTCCCAGATTTATAGTGTCAACCGATGCCGGCGAGAGCTTGGTCGAGATACCCTAATCGTGAAAACGGAAATAGCCCGGGAGGCACCCCCCCTGTTTTCGCAAAATATTGAAATCATGGGAGTCAGTGTAAGTTTCCCGCCAAAATATTAACAAATAAAGACTTGGAGGTAAGATGCTGAGCAACAATGACTTAGGGGATGAATCCTTGACCCTTTGCCCAGGATTTGGTCGGCAGCCGCCCATCCCCACACAAACGAAGGAGCTTACGCGGCCCTGAAGGGCCGCTCTTCCACGGCGATCCACACATTTGTGATTGTCCCTCCCGAAGGTGCGGCACTATGCTGTGTGAGCTTTTTCCCGTGAAAGTGCGGTCGTCTACAGCGGCGCGAGCATTCGCGCGGTGGCGAGGAATCGTTAGGGTTGTGTGGAAGAGCCGGCCTTCAGGCCGGCGTTTGACGGTAATCAAGAAAGGGCAGCCCCGGTGGCATCGGATCGAGCGCAAAAGCCCCGGTCGCCGTCGTTGAAGCGGCTTTCTGGGGTCAAATAGATGAGCCGTTTTGCTTGGCGGGGTCCTTGCCGAAACTTGCGCGGGCGAGACGCCCCCGCGACAGCCGGCGAGATGCCAGCGCTACTTAAGACCTGCTCCAAAATACTGGGTAACTTTCCTGGCGCTAAATGCGTCAAAGTAGAAGGGAAGCTCCGCTGAATTTCGACTTGCGCTCGGGGGTATAATCGAGGCAGCCGACCGGGTTTCCACGGGGTGTCCAAATGCTGTTCCGCAAATTGCTGATCTCCCTTAGTTTACTGGCTTTCGTGGCATTGCCTGCGATGGCGCAGGGGCAGGCTTCGCAGGCTCCGAACTCGCCACCTACGGCACAGCCTGCTGGCGGCACGACGGCCGCGCCCGCTCCAACTACGACTCCGGCGCAGGATCCGGCTCCCACTGCCGCTCCGCCTGCCGCCACCTCGACTGGCACCAGCACTGCCAGCGACACGACCCCGCCTGCTGCGCCTCCCATCCAGGAGCCCGACGACAGCAAAGTGAAGCACGACGGCAGCAGAGCTGATGTCGACGCCATCGGCAATCGCAAGGTTGGCGGACGCGGCATGGGGGATTGGTACTCGCTCGAATCTGAAATCAGGATGGGCAAGCAATACTCGATGCAGGTCGAACAAAGCGTGAAGCTGGTGCAGGACCCGGTCGTCAATGAGTACGTGAACCGCATCGGGCAGAATTTGGTGCGGAATTCGGATGCGCAGGTTCCGTTCACGATCAAAGTGATTGATTCGGACGAGGTGAATGCGTTCGCGCTGCCGGGCGGATTTTTTTATGTAAACTCTGGTTTGATTCTGGCGGCGGACGAAGAGGCCGAGCTGGCGGGCGTGATGGCGCACGAGATTGCGCATGTTGCGGCGCGCCACGGGATGCGCCAGATGACGCGCGCGAATATCGCGCAAATCGCCACCATCCCTCTGATTTTTGTCGGCGGCGGCATAGGGTACGGAATTTATCAGGCGTCCAGTTTGGGATTGCCGCTGACGTTCATGAAGTTCCAGCGCAATTTTGAAGCGGAAGCGGATTATCTTGGGCTGCAATACATGTATCGGACGGGATACGATCCGCAGGCGTTCATCAGCTTCTTTGAAAAGATACAGGCGAAAGAAAAGAAGAAGCCTGGGACGCTGGCGAAAGCGTTCGCTTCGCATCCGCAGACGCCGGATCGAATTGAAAAGTCGCAGATGGAGATTGCGACCATTCTTCC
>JAYUJG010000363.1:0-3529 GCA_043765355.1 Acidobacteriaceae bacterium
CCTCTGTTCGGAGCAAACGGTCACGCGTTCGTCAGTTCCCGTTCCCGGCTCGGCTCATACTCAACGATGTATCCCGCCACCGCGCTCGCCGCCACGGTCAGCGGCGATGCCAAGTACATCTGGCCTGGCCCGCTACGTCCGGGGAAATTGCGGTTCTGCGCGCTGATGACGACCTGATCGGGCCTCGTCGACACTCCCGGCCCCGCGTTAATGCACGCGCCGCAACTGGGCTCGATCACGCGCGCCCCCGCCCGCTCAAAAATCTCCAGGTACCCTCGGCGCTTCGAATACTCGCGCGTTTCCTGGGAACCGAATTGAATCCAAAATTCGACGTGGCTCGAAATTCGCTTCCCCTGTTTGAGCGCATCTGCAAGCACGGACGCGTACATATCCATGTCTTCGTTTTTCCCCGCCGTGCAGGTGCCGCCATAAGCGATTTCGATCGGCACCCGAGCACCGAGGTCGCGAACATATTTGCCATTCCCCGGATCACCCGGCGTTGCCACCATCGGCGTAATCTCGGCGGCATCGAGTTCGATCACCTCGGCGTATTCTGCATTCGGATCGCTCGCCAGTCCTTCAATCATTTGCTCAACCTCGGCGCGCTTCATGCCTCGCCGCTCCATCAGAAACTCGACGACTTTTTCATCGGGCGCAACGATGCCCGTGAATCCGCCAATCTCGGCCGCCATGTTGGTCATGGTGGCGCGCTCGTCCACCGAGAGCGCTTCGACCGCTTCCCCCGCATACTCCATCACCTTCGCCAGCGCCTTGCCGCTGCGAACGTAGTCGAGCGAAAGAATCTTCAGAATGAAATCCTTCGCCGTGACGTTCGGATGCCGCGTGCCGCGAATCACGATCTTGACCGACTCCGGCACCTTGACCCGCACATCCTTCGTGATCCAGGAATTAAAAACGTCCGTCGTCCCAATCCCAAAAGCAATGCAACCGATAGCCCCGACATGCGGCGTGTGTGAGTCGGACCCCACGTTGACCTGCCCCGGCAGCGCATAGGTCTCAAGCATCACGGAGTGGCAAATGCCCTCCGAACCTTTGCGGTCGGCAAGTTCGCCGTGCAGCTTAATTCCCTGCCGCCGTGCGAAATCTTCCTGCTTCAACTTGAGCTGCGTTGCCAGATCGAGCAGCCCAAGCTTTTTCTTCTCCTCGGAAATCACCTCGTCAAGGAAAGTAAGATGATCACGAAAAAAACGAATACTCGATGCGTCATTTACCGGAACATCTTTCCCCACATATTGCTCGTAAAAAATCGATGCCATTGGCGTCACATACTCATGACTAAACCGCAGATCGACGCGAGTAAACCCTGTATCCCCCGGCCGAACATACTGCAATGGCAACGCCTGTGTGGTGACGGGGCTCCGCCCCGTTCCCTCCTGCGCAGGGACAGCCGCCTTCGTGAGCCTGCCCTGAGAGAAGTCGGAGGGTCCAGCCGAGCGAGGCTCGGCAGTCTCCGATGCTGCCGACACCATGTGCGCAGCAAATATCTTTTCCGCCAATGTCATCGCCCGCGCCGGAGTCTCAATCGGCGGCAGAAAAACTCTCCCCTGCATCCGCGCCACATTAAACGGAAACAACCCTCCATACTCGATCACTTGCCGGGTAATGTCGTCCTCGCCCGCCGTGAATTCACCGAGCGCAATTTCCTCCCCGGCGCGAATTCGGTCAATCAACGAAAAATCAGTGGATGTCAGCAGCCCCAGGTTCTGGCAATTCTGCTTGTAGATGCGCTCGATGTTCTCCGCAATCGCAACCTGAATCCCCGCGCACATCTCCGCATAAGGCGATTGCTCCCGGCTCGAACCTTTCCCGCGCCGCTTCCCGCTCACCGAACAGGCAAACCCGCCATTCTTCACCGCGCCGCGCTCAATCGGCAGCGTGTCGCCGCACCGCAATCCTACATAAGGAATCTCGCCGAGCGTCCGATCAAAATAAAAGCAGCAGTGCGCCGGAGTAATTTCGTCGGTCGAAATATCGTCGCGCAATTTGGGATTATTGACGGGATTGGCAGTATCCCAGGGCAGATCCCAACCTGCCAGCTGTTTCTTGATGAGCTCCGGGTCTTCAGTAAGAAATAGAATCCGGCCTTGCAGCCGAACCTTGTCCGGACGCTTTTCGATCTTGCGTTCAAGCAGAGACAAAATCACATGTCAATTGTAACGCTGGGAATGTAACGGTGGAGGAACGGGGGCACCCGGCGCTCCATTAGAAAGTGCGCGTCTTCGCGTAGGCGCCCGGGCTTGGCAACTCTTCCAGTCCCCGGCCCGCGAAGATTTCTTTGAATTCATGCACTATGGCATCGTGAATGAGCCCGTTCGACGCCAGCGTCTCGCGGCTCGCGATCTGAAATTCGCCGCCCGCAAAATCCGTGACCGTCCCGCCCGCTTCCTGCACAATCAGCACGCCCGCGGCCGTGTCCCAGGGATTGAGATTAAATTCCCAGAATCCGTCGAACCGCCCCGACGCGACATTGCACAAATCGAGCGCCGCAGATCCAGCGCGCCTCACGCCGTGAGTCCGCAGCGTGAGCTGGTGATAGAAATAAATATTTGGATTCTTGTGCCGCTTCTTGCTCGGAAAACCGGTGGCGATCAGGCACTCCGCCAGCGTCGGCGTGCTCGAAACCTGAATTGTATTCTCGTTCAGCCGAGCGCCGCCGCCCAATTCAGCGCTAAACATTTCGTCACGCGTCGGATCGTAAACTACGCCTGCGATGCGTTGCCCTTTGCGCTCGACTCCGAGCGACACGCAAAACACCGGGTAGCCGTGGGCAAAATTTGTAGTGCCATCGAGCGGATCGACGTACCACTTGTAGTCGCTGCCGGTTTCGATGCGAGTTCCCTCTTCGCCCATCACGTCGTGCGCAGGAAACTGCCCGCGAATCCGTTCCAAAATCAGCGCTTCTGACTTGCGATCCGCCACCGTGACCAAATCAACGTCGCCCTTATATTCGATTTTCACTCGCTTACGAAAATATTCCATCAGCAAGCTCCCCGCTTCGCGAGCCATAGCCTGCATCGGAGAAATCAGATCTAAAGATTGATGGGATGCACTGGATGTCATGCGCTGGCGAAACTTTCGTTGTTTTTAAGATTGAACTGAGTGCTGAGTGCTGAATGCTAAGTGCTGCTCACTTTTTCTTCGAATCTTCCGCGATATACACAATCTCATGCTTGAAGATAAAAAGATTTGGACCATCCTCGCGCGTCACTCGCACCATGTTCTTGTCGTAGTACTCGATCCAGCCGCGGACCACCTCGCCGTCGGCCAGTTTCAGGCTGACGATTTTCTGCTTCTCGCCCAGCGCCTTGAGATAGTTCGCTTCTTCAAAAGTTTCGTCCGGAGGCGGTGGTCGCTTCTTGTTGAAAGCGGGATTTCCTGACTGTCGCGGCATGTCGGTATTTTACAACGTCGAGTCGCGCGCTCAGGCTTTCTTTGTGTCGCGCTCCGTCGTGTCAAAGTTCGTCGTGTCACTGTTCGCCGGAATGTAGAACGCCGATTCCTCCGGACG
>JAYUJG010000364.1:0-8624 GCA_043765355.1 Acidobacteriaceae bacterium
GTTGTGGCGGAAGCCGCTGGCAAACAATATTGGGTGGCTGCCGAGCGCGTCGAATTGTTCCGGGCCATGCATCCTGTGGTGACGGGGCTTTGCCCCGTACCGGCGGGGCGGAGCCCCGCCACCACACAAACCGGAGACGTGGCAAGCCGCGTCTCTACGGTTGGATTCGATGAAGCGATGCTTGCGGCGGTGCAGGGATGGATCGCGCATCTTGGTCCGACAACGGCTTCGGAAATTGGCGGGTTGCTGGGATTGGCCGCTTCTGAAATTGAAAAAACCTTGTTGCGCATCGAGGCTAGCGGTGCGATTCTGCGCGGGTCATTTTTCCCGGGGGGCTTCGATTTCGCCGACGGCAGGTCGCGGGCGGGGGTGCCCGCGTTACACGAACTTGAATGGTGTGCGCGGCGGTTGCTGGCTCGTATTCATCGGCTGACGGTTGCTACTTTGCGCAAGCAGATCGCTCCTGTCACGGCGGCGGAGTTCATGAGTTGGCTTTTGCGCTGGCAACATATCACTCCGGGGACGCAAGTGCGCGGCGAGCATGGCACGCTCGAAGTGATCCGCCAGTTGCAGGGCTTTGAAATTCCGGCGAGTTCGTGGGAGCGTTTTGTGCTGGCGCGTCGAATTTCCGACTACGATCCTGCGCATCTCGATCAGCTTTGCCTCACCGGTACAGTCGGATGGGGCCGCCTGTCGCCGCATCCCGCGACGCTCGAGACCACGGAGAACGGCGAGCACCGCCGCCGGGTGATTCCGACGCGAGTCGTGCCGATTGCGTTTTTCGTGCGGGAAGATGCCGACTGGCTTCGCCCGCATCATCCTGGAGCCGACGACTCGGCCACTTCGTTTTTGAGTCCGGCGGCGCAAGCGGTGCTCGAACTGTTGAAGCAGCGCGGCGCGTTATTTTTTCCCGACATGGTGCGAGCGACGGGCCGCCTCAAAGCGGAAATCGAAACCGGACTCTGGGAACTGGTTGCAGCGGGACTGGTCACTGCCGACGGATTCGAGAATCTGCGCGCGCTGGTCACTCCGAAAAACTCGACTGGAAAGGCGCTGGGAAAAGTTCGCCGTCCGCGCCACGCGCCGGGACGCTGGTCGCTGCTGCACACCGAAGGTGCCGACCGCGAGCGCAGCGTCGAGTCTTGCTGCTGGATGTTGTTGCGCCGCTATGGAGTCGTGTTCCGCGACTTGCTGGTGCGCGAAACGAATCTGCCGCGATGGCGCGAATTGCAAATTGGATATCGGCGACTCGAAGATCGTGGCGAAATTCGCGGTGGACGTTTTGTCGATGGATTTCTGGGCGAGCAATTCGCGCTTCCGGTGGCGGTTGAAAGTCTGCGCGCCCACCGCAAGCTACCGCAGAATACGCAGGGCGAGCGGGTCGTCATCGCGGCGGCCGATCCGCTGAATCTCGTCGGCATCGTCGTTCCGGGCGAGCGCATCCCGGCGATTTCGGGCAGAAGCGTGACGTTTCGCGACGGGGTTTGGGATGCGGAGGGCACAGCGTTGGCACTTAGCTCTTAGCCTTTAGCAGTTACGCCCGTTTCTCGGGCTCGGCGAATTTTCACGGCAATGGCAACTTCAGCAAAATCTGCGGATCTAAATAGACTCCCTGCCAGCGCACCGCCAAATGAAGATGCGGTCCGGTGGCGCGGCCCGTTCCGCCGCTCAGACCGATCTCTTGTCCTTTCGTTACATCGTCGCCTTGCTTCACGGAAAATTTCGCCAGGTGCAGATAGAGCGTCAGCAATCCCTGCCCATGATCGATCACCACGCAATTGCCTTCAAAGAATAAGGGCTGCGCCAGGATGACGCGCCCGCCATTGACGGCCGCGACTGGCGTTCCCGTGGGCGCGCGGAAATCCAGTCCCTGATGCGTGCTTTGCACGGAACCGTTAAACACGCGTTCGACTCCGAATACGTCGGAGATTTCGGCAGTAACGGGGGCGGCGAACGATCCCTTCCATTCGCGCGCGGGAGTTACGGTTTTGAAAGCGCTGGTTTTAATTTCCTTGTCGCGCGTGATTTCGGTTTGGTCTTCAGGGCTTGGAGCGGTATAACGCCCCGGAACTTTCAGCAATACGCGCGGATAGCGTTTGCGCTCTACACGAATAGTTTTTTCGAACGAGATCGCCGGCCCCGCAACTTTTACAGCGGTAGTCTCAGTGTGCAGTTGCAGGGTGTAGGTTCCCGGCTTGGTTTCCTGGCCGACTCCGGCGAGCGCGAACCATGACTTACTCCCGGCATCGAAGGCGAAGGAGATTTCGTGCCCAAGCCAACGCGCTGAAAGCGCGCGGACCGGCTTGGGCGTTGTGACGCGAAAGAGCACGGGGCTTCCGTTGACGAGGCGGGTGGGCTGACTGACAACCGTCCAGCGAGGAGCGCTGGCCGCGTTTGCCAGAGCCACCAAAGCGAGGAGCGGGAAGAATTGGAAGCGGCGTTTGAGCATCGACGTTCAGGCTAGCACCCCGGAAACAGAACATACATACTTCGCCTGTGATCTTGTTGTTCATTAGGATGCTGGGGATGCTGGGGATGCTGGGGATGCTGGCAGCGGAAGGCTGGGAGCCAGAAGGAAATGTGACTAAGTTAGTCATATGCACTATAAAGGCCAAATGCGAACGGTCAACATCAGCGACTTAAAAGCGCGGCTAAGCGCCCACATAAAAATCGTGCGTGAAGGGGAAGAGGTACTGGTCTGTGATCGCAACCGGCCCGTGGCGCGAATCGTGCCTTGTCACCTCGAAGATCAGTCAACGCAAGAGCGTCGTCTGGTTGCACGTGGAGTTCTTACGCCACCGTTGAAGAAGCGCCCTTTGACCACGGTATGGCCGAAGCCACCCGGAAGGGTTTCCGACAAAATCATGGAGCAGGTTTGGCGGGAAGAACGAGAGAACCGCTAGTGCGAACAC
Source organism: Acidobacteriaceae bacterium (assembly GCA_043765355.1). Lineage (GTDB taxonomy): Bacteria > Acidobacteriota > Terriglobia > Terriglobales > Acidobacteriaceae > Acidiflorens. The sequence continues at coordinate 2,913 of JAYUJG010000364.1, forward strand.
CCGCCTTCTGGGACGCCAGCGCGCTGGTTCCTTTTTGCGTCCAGCAGAACTGGACGGCACGAGCCGTCAAATTGTACGAGGCTCACGACACCGCGGTTTGGTGGGCTACACCGGTTAAAATGGCAAGCGCCCTCGCGCGACTCTTGAGGATGAAACAACTTGACTCGCACGATTGGACCGAGGCCCGCAAGCTTGCCCGGAGGCTCGCCGATTCATGGTCTGTAATTCAGCCATCGGATGCCTTGCGCGCGAAGTCAATCGACCTTGTGGAGCGATACGATTTGCGCGCCGCTAACTCGTTTCAGTTGGCGGCCGCGCTTGAGTGGTGCGAGGGCGCTCCTCGGGGACGAATTTTCCTGACGGTCGATCGGAAGCTAAGAGAAGCGGCATTGCTCAGCGGCTTTGACGCCACACAACTATGACTCCGCTGGCGTCCGACGCCGGCCAGCAGGGTCGGAGAAACTCCGTTGGCATGGCCAAGAACCATCACCAGGGCTGAAGCCCGGATTGATTTAACGCGACATACGCGGGCCTGAAGGGCCGCTCTTTCACGGCGAAGGAAGCATTCGTGCACGGCGAAGGAAGCGTTCTTTCACGGCGAAGGCGGCGTTCGTGTACGGCGAAGACAGCGTTCGTGAGTTTTCTGCAGCCTGCTAGCCTGCGGGCATGAAGAATATCCGCAGTTCACCGCGGCAAGTAGTTGCCCATCCCACACTTGGCCGCAATCGTTCGAAGAATCTGCATCCCTGCTAGTCTTACCCTGCTCGTCGATGATGGCGTTGGTCCTCCCGCGACTTGCGAATCGCACACGGCTGTAATTTCCAGGATTTCACCTCCGCGATCAAACGTCACCACAACGTCCAGGCCCGGCTTGGGCGGTATTGCAGACATCCACACCTGCTCCCGGGAAAACCAGTATTGGCGACCCTCGGCCATCAGCAGGCCGGGGCCGGGGCCGGGATCGCGCAGGATTTTGCCGCGCTTTTTCATGGTTCGTTTGGACAATACGGGGGAACGCACAATGCGGGGGAAACGATACCGCGATGGAGCGCATAAATACTTGTGCGCGATCCGCTCCGGATGCTAAGCTTTTGCGCATTGGAAGCCACGCATTCCCTACCCTCCTCCCACTGGCTTTCTTGCTTATCGATTGGCATTGCGCAAAAGAGTAGGAAAAACCGTCATGGCGCTTCGAGATTCTTCGGGCATAACTCGGTTCGAGCACGACGGAACGCAGCCCACGGATGAGCAGAGGCAGGCGCTCGATCAACTCTTCAGTGTTGCGTATGAGGAGTTGAGGCGGCTGGCGTCTTCGGTCAAACGCGGAGATCCAAGCAATACGCTGAGTCCGACGGCACTGGTGAATGAGGCTTGGTTGAAGCTGGCGAAACAGCCGAAGATCGCGGCGGCTTCTCAACTTCATTTCAAGCGGATCGCGGCGCGCGCCATGCGTCAGTTGTTGGTCGAAGCGGCGCGGCGGCGCAACGCGCATAAGCGGGGCGGCGATGGCGAGGTCATCTTTGTTACGTTTGACGACTCTTTTGATCGTGCCGCCGACCGCGCCGCTACTGGGCCCGAGAAGCTGCTGGCACTCGATACGTGTTTAATTGAACTTGCCCGGCTGGCGCCGCGTCAGGCGCTGATCGTTGAGAGCCGATTCTTCGGAGGATTGGAAGTGAGCGAGATTTCCAGTCTTATCGGGGTGTCGGAGGCGACGGTGTTGCGCGACTGGCGGGCGGCCAAGGCGTGGCTGGGACAATCGCTGCGCCAGGCGGGATGATTTTATTTTGCGTTTCGCCGCGAAGCCTGCGCTGATTTCACAAGGCTTACGCGGCCAAGGCATCGTTTGTGAGTTTTGCAGGTCTGACGGCTTGGCTAAAGCCATGCCCTTTCAAAACTGAATCAAGGTTTCACTAACGTCACTCACTAACAGCGTATTAGCTAACCATGGACAGTGCGCGCTGGCTCCGGATTCAGAGTTTATTTCACGACGCCGCCGATTTGCCCGCAGCGGAACAGCGCGCGTTCCTCGAGTCGGCAAGTGGCGGAGACCGCGAACTTATCGCCGAGGTCGTGGCCATGCTCGATCAGGACGCGAGTGGCAACTCGGTTCTCGATCGCAATATCGCCGATCTGGCACAGGAAACGTTTGCGAAATCCGCCTCCGCCGCTTTCATCCGCAAAGAGTTTGGTCCCTACCGGATTTTGAAATTGCTGGGTGAAGGAGGAATGGGAGTCGTTTATCTTGCGGAACGCGATGATCTTGGCACACAAGTGGCGGTTAAGGTATTGCGCGACGCCTGGATTTCCCCGGCACGACGCGAGCGTTTTGCCAGCGAACAACGGACACTGGCGCAACTCAATCATCCGCTGATCGCGCGGCTCTACGACGCCGACACGCTTGAGGATGGAACTCCGTGGTTCGTCATGGAGTACGTGGACGGCGTACCACTGACACAATATTGCCGCGAGCGTGAATGCCCAGTCGACCCACGCCTTGTTCTGTTCCGCTTGGTATGTGAAGCGGTGCAGCACGCGCATGCGAATGCCGTCATCCATCGCGACCTGAAACCTTCGAATATTCTGGTGAAGAGCGACGGCACGATCCGCCTGCTCGATTTCGGCATTGCCAAACAGATGGAGAGCCTTGATCGGCAGGTCGATCAGACCATGACGGGGCTGCGAATGATGACGCCAGCGTATGCGTCGCCCGAGCAGGTGCGCGGCGAGCGCGTCGGAATCGGCACCGACGTTTATTCCCTGGGCGTGATTCTTTACGAACTACTGACCGGACAGCTTCCCTTTGATTTATTGGGGCTGACACCGCCCGAAGCCGCGGGCATTATCGCCGAGCATGAACCGGCCAAACCATCGACGGCTGTGACGCGAACGAATGACGCCGAGGCGATGTCAGGCTTGAACAGCGAGGCGGTGAGCAAACGCGCGTGGGCCGATCTCGACGTGCTCTGCCTCAATGCGATGCATAAGGATCCTCTCCGACGCTACCGGTCGGTGGAAGCCTTGATGCGCGACGTGGATCACTACTTGCGGGGCGAGCCACTGGAAGCGCGGCGCGATGCGTGGCAATACAGGATCGGCAAGTTTGTCGGCAGAAACCGGCGGTCGGTCGGGGCCAGCGCGGCGATCTTTGTCCTGCTGGCTGGCCTGGTCGTATTCTTCACGCTGCGACTGGCGAAGGCGCGCGACACGGCGCTCGCCGAGGCGGCGCGCACCCAGCGCATTCAGCAATTCATGGGCAACCTTTTTCAGGGTGGAGACGCAGCGGCCGGACCTTCCGATTCGCTGCGCGTGGTAACCATCGTTGACCGCGGGGTGCAAGAGGCCAAAACTTTGACCAGCGACCCCAAAGTGCAAGCCGAACTCTACGAGAACCTTGGTGCGATCTATCAGAAGCTGGGTAAGTTCGACGCGGCGGACTCACTACTCAGTACGGCGCTCAATCAACGGAAGTCGATATTTGGATCGGATAGTTCGGAAACAGCTGAGAGTCTCACTGCTCTAGGGCAGCTGCGTTCCGATCAAGCGCATTTGGAGGAAGCCGAACAACTGACGGGTGAGGGCCTGGCCATGGCAAAGCGGCATTTGCCGTCGAACCATCCCGCGGTTGCGAAAGCAACACTCGCCTTCGGCAAAGTGCTGGCAGAGCGCGGAACGTATGATCGAGCGATTTCTGCGCTGAACGAAGCGGTGCGGCTGGAATCGGCGCCGGGCGTGGCACCTGGAGACCTAGCCAACAGTCTGTCTGCCCTGGCAGACGCGCACTACCGGGCTGGGCACTACGATATTTGCAAGCCCTTGTACACGCGGGTGCTGGCGATGCACCGTCAAATCCATGGCGCGCGTCACCCTCTGGTGGCCGAGGATCTCGGCAGTCTCGGCGCGGTGCAGCGCGATCTGGGTTATTACAGTGAGGCGGAAGGGCTAGACCGGCAGGCGCTCGATATCGTTCAGACTTATTACGGCGGCGACAGCCCGAAGACGGCCGACCGATTGACGTCTTTGGCCGAGTCGCTGACCTACGAGAATAAATTTGACGAAGCCGTCTCAGCATTAAATCAGGCGCTTGCCATTCAGGAACGGGTGCATGGTTCGACCCATCCATCGGTTGCGGAAGCGCTGAACGAACTGGGCAACGTAGCTTCGATGCGAGAACATCTGGATGAGGCGGCCGCGCACTTCCAGCGGGCGGCTGAAATTTATCGCGCGGTTTATGGCGACCACCACTATCTGGTCGCGATCGCGTTGTCGAATGTGGCGAGCATCTCCTTTGACAAGAAGGACTATCCTCGGGCGGAGGTGCTGTTTCGCGACGTAGTGCGGCGCTATCGAGAAACGCTGCCTGCGGACAACGTAAATATCGGCATCGCTGAGATTAAGCTGGGGCGAGCGATACTGCGGCAGAATCGATACAAAGATGCGGAGGCCGACACTCTGGCCGGCTATGACATCCTGAGCAAACAGAGCAGCTCGTCGACCAGCTTCATTCGCGCGGCGCGAAAGGATCTCGCAGCGGAATATGACGGTCTGAATCAGCCGCAGCAGGCGGCTCGATTTCGAGCGGAGCTTGCGGCAGCAAGTGCGGTGCCCGCCGCGAAGTAGGGGAAAGCGTCGCGATGGAAAGTGGACCCCTTGGAAGCGGGAAGGGTGGGCCTGAAATGCGGATCGCAGCCGCGGGGGTCTTTGCAGCCGACGCACGATCGGCTCCGAATCCTTCTGGACCTGGGGCCCTCAGCGGCTGAAGCCGGACTGCTTTTTGCGACACGTTAGCGGCACGACTGGAACAGGCTGCGGAAAAAGTCGCTATGGGCGCGAGAAGCTCACCGCAGGCGCAAAAGCGCGGACCCATTTTCAATGACTTGTGGCACGAGTGAACTCGTGCCCTTCCCGCTTCTTGCCGATTTTTGTGTTTTTCCGCAAGCTTTGGAAGTCGTGCCCTTTCCGCCCTCGCCTATTGCTGCGATGAAGAATTGCTCAGCAGCAGACAGGGTGCCAGCGCGAATCAGCGATCCTCCCGAGATTATTTTGCGGTTTTGCGATTGGGTGACGGTTTTGGTTAGGGGTTTGCGCATTGCGTAGTGAGCACATCTGGGTTGGAGAAGGCCAAGAGCCGCAGAGTTCGGGATCGTAGGCTCTAGGCCGTCGCCGGCAACGAAAAATCGTCTGGAAATGGAGCACTTACTAATGATCAACCGTCTCGCAAAATCGGACTCATCGCGCGCCTTCTTCGCCACTATCGTCCTGGCTTTGATCGTTGGAGTTGGAGTCCCAGTTGGACTGCCGGGTACAGCGCACGCGCAGACCTTCCAGACGATTCCCGCGATGTCGTTTACCATGCCCTTCGCCGGGGCCAACCCGCTGGCGCAGATCGTGACCGTGGCTAGCACGGGGGCCGTGTTCGGCTTCACACCCGTCCCGAGCACATCTTCGGGTGGCAACTGGCTGTCGGTTTCTCCGGCCAACCTGGACTGCTGCAACACGCCCTATGCCGTGACCGTCAGCGTCAACGGCAACGGACTGGCGGCCGGAACGTATCAAGGGCAGGTGCTATTCACCGACTATCAAAATAACAGCGTCAAGATGACCGTGCCCGTGACTCTGACCGTGGCATCGTCGAGCGTTGCCTTCTTCGACACTCTTCCGGGGAAGCTGAGTTTTTCTTTTAAGACTGGCGGCACGGCCACCTCGCAGCCC
>JAYUJG010000365.1:0-4627 GCA_043765355.1 Acidobacteriaceae bacterium
CGACGACGCGCTCGGCTTGCTCCGGCAGTGCTACCAGTTCGCGCCGCGGGCCGAGAATTTGTACGCCTTAGCCAAAGGGCTGCACCTCGCGAAACATGAAGCCGAGGCCAATCAGGCCTTCGCCGCGTTCGAAGCAAAATCACTGGAAGAATCGGATAAGAAGGATAATTCCAACCGGGATCTGGTCTTTTACTACACGGACCAAGCGAAGCAGCCCGCCAAAGCTCTGCGAGTTGCGGAACTGGAATACGCATGGAGGAAGGACGTCTACACTCTCGATGCATATGCCTGGGCATTGCACACTGCCGGACAGAACGCCGAAGCACTTCGGCAGATCAAGGCCGCGCTCTCGGTCGGTATCCGCGACACCAGATTCTTTGGCCACGCAGGAGAGATTTCCTTCAAATCTGGAGACGCTCGTGCGGCAGAACTCTACCTCAAGCAGGCCGTTGAACTCAATCCTTTCGATTCCGGGCTGGCCCGGGTCATGTTAGCTACCCTCGCCAAATCGGGACGATCAGACTGAGCGGCCTGTCTTGGAAAGACAGGCTCAACCACGTTTCGGTGATGGTGCAGCTGGTTAACCCAACATAGCAACTCGGGACCTGCCATCTTGGTCGCGCCACGGCATCCCATTGTCCCCCGAAATGGAGTAGAGTCTCGGTGTGCTCAAAGGGGGCAGCGGATGGCGGATTTCGAGCTTCGTCGCGTGCCGATCGCCGAAATCGACGTCCTGTGGATTACCGCGGGTTTAGGCTGCGATGGCGACACGATTGCAATGACCGCCGCAACCCAGCCCAGCATTGAGGACATCATAACGGGCGGCATTCCGTGGATACCCAAGGTGAACTTCCTCAATCCCTTCCTCTCGATTGAAAATGGCGACGAGTTTATGCATCGGTTTCACCTTGCCGCGGAAGGCAAGCTCGCGCCCTTCATCCTGGTCATGGAAGGCTCCATTCCGGACGAAACGAACAAAGAAGAGGGATATTGGGCCTCAATGGGGACGGACGCCAAGACAGGGCAACCGATTACCACCTGCGAGTGGATTGATCGTCTCGCGCCGCGCGCCTGGGCCGTGATTGCAGCGGGAACCTGCTCCACCTACGGCGGCATTCACGCCATGGAAGGCAACCCCACCGGATGCATGGGGCTCCCGGACTATCTCGGGTGGGGATGGCGCTCGAAAGCCGACATTCCCATCGTGTGCGTTCCCGGATGCCCGGTGCAGCCGGACAATTTCATGGAAACGCTGCTTTATCTGCTCTACATGGCGGCGGGCCGGGCGCCGATGATCCCGCTGGATGCCGCACTACGGCCGACCTGGCTTTTCGGCAATACGGTGCATGAGGGTTGCGACCGGGGCGGGTATTACGAGCAGGCGCAGTTTGGCGAGGAATACGGTTCTCCGCTTTGCATCGTGAAGCTGGGATGCTGGGGTCCGGTGGTGCAATGTAATGTCGGCAAACGGGGCTGGATGGGTGGGATTGGCGGTTGTCCCAATGTGGGCGGCATCTGCATCGGATGTACGATGCCGGGATTTCCCGACAAGTTCATGCCTTTCATGAATCAGCCGCCGGGGTCCCTTTTGTCGTCAGCGGCGGTGCAGACCTACGGCCGGGCGATTCATGCGCTGCGACGCTTCACCCAGGCATCGATGAACAAGGAGCCGAGCTGGCGTGCGGCGGCCCGTCGCAAGGCGCTCGATCAGGCCCGGGAAACGTCCCATGAGTAGCATTCGAGTTGAAACGAACGGTGTCTCTGGGGGCCAGCCTCCTTCCGCCGCGGCGCTGGAGCTGGGCCCCGAGCTGGCGGAGGAGATCCTACGCGGATTGGCCGGTGTTTTCTCCGGTCAGGTGGAAGCCAGGTCGGCTCTTCACCCTATCGGCCGGGAACGGGATTCGTCCGCCGCATCCCCAATCCAGGGCGGATTTCCAAATTTGGAAGCACGGTACCGCGCACTGGTGGAACAGATCCCCGCTGTGGTTTTCATGGCCTATTTAGATCAAGGCATCGGCGAAGCCTACGTGAGCCCACAAATCGAGGCGGCCTTGGGTTTCACGCAGGAAGAATGGCTGGAGGATCCTGTCCGCTGGTATCACCACATCCACCCAGACGACAAAGCGCGTTGGAGCACCGAAGCCGCGGAAATGTTCCTGAGCGGCAACCCGCTGCGTTCCGCTTACCGCGTGGTTGCGCGCGACGGACGCATCTTGTGGTTCCACTGTGAAGCTAAGATGATCCGGAAGGACGACGGCGAGCCATGGTTTATCCACGGTGTGGGCTTTGATATCACCGATCTGAAGCGAACAGAAGAGGCCCTCCAGGAAGAGCGAAATGTAGTTTCCGCCATTTTGGATACGGTGGGCGCTCTGGTGGTGGTCCTGGACTCGGAGGGCGCCATCATTCGTTTCAACCGCGCCTGCGAGCAGATGACGGGTTACTCGTTCGAGGAAGTCGAAGGAAAGTTCGTATGGGATTTGTTTCTGCTTCCGGAAGACGTGGGACGGTTCAAAGCATCGTTCGAACAAACCCGTATTGATCAAAGGGCTCATGAGTATGAGGGCTGTTGGGTCAGCCGGGATGGCCACGAACGGATGGTCGCCTGGTCTACTACCCTTCTGCCTGGCGTGGGTAAGACCGCTCCGTACATCATCGTATCCGGCATCGATATCACTAAGCGCAAGAAGGCCGAAGCCAAGTTTCGCGGGCTGCTGGAGGCCGCGCCGGATGCCGTGGTCGTGGTCAATCGCGACGGCATTATTGTGCTCGTGAACGCCCAGGTCAGTAAGTTATTTGGCTATCAGCGCGAGGAGCTGCTCGGGCAGCGCCTGGAGTTGCTGGTCCCGGAGCGGTTGCGGCGGAAGCATCCGGAACACCGGGAACGGTTTTTTGACGAACCGCGAGTCCGGCCCATGGGGGCGAACCAGGAACTGTATGGTTTGCACAAGGACGGGCACGAGTTTCCGGTGGAGATTAGCTTGAGTCCGCTGGAGACCGAAGAGGGGGTCCTGGTTTCGAGCGCGATTCGCGACATTACCGAGCGCAAGCAACTGGAGAAGACGATTCTGGAAATCAGCGCGCGGGAGCAGCGCCGGATCGGACAGGATCTACATGACGGTCTGGGGCAGCATTTGACCGGCATTGCTTTCATGACCAAGGTGCAGGAGCAGAGGCTGATCGAGAAAAACCTGCCTGAGGCGGGGGATGCGGCGAAGATCGTGGGGCTGGTGAACGACGCGATTCACAAGACGCGGGAATTGGCGCGGGGGCTGCTGCCGGTGGTTTCCGAATCGCGGGGGCTGATGTCGGCCTTGCAGCAATGGGCGGGCGAGGTGGAAGATTTGTTCCGGATCCGCTGCCGCCTAGAATGTTCTACCCCGGTGCTGATTGACGACGACGCCGCGGCAACGCACCTTTATTACGTGGCGCGCGAGGCGGTGAACAACGCGATCAAGCACGGGCGCGCACGGCAGATCGCGATTCGTCTTTCGGCCGACCGGGGCCAAGGGATGCTTTCCATTTGCGACGACGGTTGCGGCATCGACGATACCGCTCCCGGCAGCAAAGGAATGGGTCTGCATCTGATGAACTACCGTGCCAGGATGGTGGGCGGATCGCTGGATGTCCAGCGCGTTGCCGGCGCCGGTGGAACCATCGTGACGTGCTGGTTCCCGCTGAATCCGGAAGGGAGCCAGAACCTATGACCGTAGCCTCGAAATCGACGGCCCCAGCCGCCACGAAGAAGCGAATTCTGGTGGTGGACGACCATCCCATCGTGCGGCAGGGTCTGGCGCTGCTCATCAACCGGGAGCCCGATTTGCTGGTTTGCGGGGAAGCCGAAGACGCCATGGGCGCAATGCACGTGCTGGCTTCGTCGAAGCCGGACGTTCTGATTGTGGATTTGTCGTTGAATGGTCCGGATGGTATTGATCTGCTGAAGAACATTCGGGTCGCGCACCCGACGCTGCCGGTTCTGATTCTCTCTATGCATGATGAGCTGATCTATGCCGAGCGGGCGCTGCGAGCCGGTGCGAATGGCTACATCATGAAGCAGGTGGCTACGGAAAAAGTGCTGGTGGCGGTTCGGCGGATTCTAACGGGCGAGATTTATGTGAGCGACCGGATTGCGAACCGGATGCTGAAGCATTACATCACCGGGGCGGGCACGCTGAGGAATTCGTCGATTGCCGATCTGAGCGACAGAGAGCTGGAGGTGTTCCGGTTGATTGGAGAGGGTCACGGGACGCGGCAGATTGCCGAGGCGCTCCATCTGAGCGTGAAGACGGTCGAATCGTATCAGGCGCATATTAAGGAAAAGCTTTCGCTGCGCAGCGCGCGGGAGCTGATGCAGCATGCGATTCGGTGGGCGATGAACGAGAAGGCCAGCTGAAACGTTGTCGGTAGGCCCCCCGCCCTGTCCGCAAAGAATCCGAACTAAGGAAGGCCCCCGCAGTTACTGTTTTGCTATCGGGGAATCCCTTACGCCTCCCGTGGTGCTTCCCACTCAAGGGAAAAAGTGGCGCTCCCGCTTGTGACGACCCGCTGGCATAGTGGATTCTTAGCTCGCAGTCGTCCTTGGCGACTCACTCAGGTTTCCATTTTGGAACGCACGGAGCTTCTAGCG
>JAYUJG010000366.1:0-8483 GCA_043765355.1 Acidobacteriaceae bacterium
GCCGTATTTCTCGCCGAACTTATGGTGGAAACCGGCGAGCGAATGGGCAAGCAAATGGTGGCGCTCATCACCGACATGAATCAACCGCTTGGCCGCATGGTAGGCAACGCGCTCGAAGTGCAGGAATGCATCGAAGTTCTTCACGGCGGCGGGCCGAAGGATTTGCGTGACCTCTGTATCGAATCGGCAGCGTGGATGTTCTATCTCGGCGGCGCGTCCAAGACTGTTGAGCAAGGCAAGCAGCTCTCCGCCGAAATGATCGCCTCGGGCAAAGCCTTCGCGAGATTTCGGCAGATGGTCGAATTGCAAGGCGGCGACGTCAGTACCATCGACGATCCAGCGCTTTTGCCGAGTGCCGCTCACCGCGTCGAGGTGCCGAGTCGTCAAGCTGGATATGTGACCGCCATCATGTGCGAGCACGTCGGAACCGCGTGCGTTATCCTAGGCGGCGGCCGCGAACGCAAAGAAGATTCCGTCGATCCGTCCGTAGGGATCGTCGTGCATAAAAAAATTGGCGACAAAGTATCCGCGGGCGAATCGCTATGCACGATTCATTGTCATTCTGACGCTCAAGCTGCGCGGGCCAAGGCGCTGCTCGAAGACAGCTATCAGATCGAAGCCGCTCCACCGACGTACACGCCACCGCTGATTCATCGCGTGATTCACAGCGTCACTGGAACTCAAAAAGGGGAACACTAAATGGGACGCTACACAGGCATTCTCGGTCTGCTCACCATGTTGGGCTTCGCTTACGCCTTCTCCACCAATCGCCGTGCGATCAACAAGAAAACGGTGGCCTGGGGACTGGGACTGCAAGTAGTGTTTGCCATTTTCGTACTGAAGATTGAAATGGGCAGGCAACTTTTCCAAACGGCGGGAAACGCCGTCAATCGCCTGCTGAGCTATTCCTTCGAGGGATCGAGGTTCGTCTTCGGTTCGCTCGGGGCGCAGGGTTCGCCGATGGGGTTCTTCTTCGCCTTCCAGGTTCTGCCCACCGTCATTTTTATCGCCGCATTCTTTGCCGTGCTCTATCACTACGGCGTCATGCAATTCATCATCAACATTGCGGCGAAGATCATGACGCGCTTCATGGGCGCAAGCGGCGCCGAATCGTTGAACGTCGCCGCAAGCATCTTCATGGGCCAGACTGAAGCCCCGCTCACCATCCGCCCATTCCTTCCCGACCTGACGCGCTCTGAACTCATGACGGTGATGACGAGCGGCATGGCGCACGTCTCCGGCGGAATCATGGCCGCCTACATCGCCTTCGGCATCGAACCGAAACATCTGCTGAGCGCCGTGATCATGACTGCGCCGGGAACGATTCTGATGTCAAAGATGCTCGTGCCGGAGACGGAGGTTCCAAAGACCGCCGGCCGCGTCGTCATGAGCGAAGAGGAAGTGGACAGAGAGAAAAAAGAAAACGTGTTGGGCGCCATCGCGCGCGGAACCACGGACGGCCTGGGCCTCGCGCTCAATATCGCCGCCATGCTGATCGCATTCCTCGCGCTGATCGCCCTGCTGAACGGCGTGCTAGGCGGTATTCACAATCGACTCGGAATCATGTGGTTCCCCTCCAGCCTGCAGCAGATCTTCGGTGTCCTGTTTGCTCCGGTCGCGTGGGTGATCGGAGTCCCGTGGCACGACTGCCTCGCCATCGGCAATCTCTTAGGCACGCGGATGGTACTAAACGAACTCGTGGCCTTCTCAATGCTGGGCCCGGAACGAGCGATGCTCGATCCGCGTTCGTTTACAATCGCAACCTTCGCTCTTTGTGGATTCGCCAATCTAAGCTCGATTGGAATTCAGCTAGGCGGAATCGGCGCGCTGGCTCCGAACAAGCGAGGGGAACTGGCGCGCTTGGGAATTCGAGCGATGCTGGCGGGAACGATGGCTAATCTGATGTCGGCTTCGATTGCCGGGATGTTGCTGTAGCGCGTGTGGCGCGGACACTCTTGTCCGCGTGCGTCCGCAGAGCGCCATCGCTCAAGAGATCGCGCTGCAGTTCACTGTGAGCTTCTTCAGAGCCTCGTGCGTCGTTACCAGCGAAGCGCCCATGCGCTGCAACTCAGCGAGCGTGTTCGCCCCAGCCTCAACCGCCAACGTCTGAATCGCGTCCCGCACCACCGCCACTCGCCGTTTGCGTTCAAGCAATCCTCGAACCGCGTGATTGACGCAATATTCCGTCACCACGCCGAACACAACGAACTCAGCCTCATCCCCCAGACGCTTCACAAGCTCATCGGCATGAAGAGTCTTGAAAATATCAAGCGTCTGTTTTTCAAGCAGGATCTGCTGATATTGCGCCAGGTCCGCCGGCAACTTTGCCGACGCCACATTTTCGACCCGCGCGACTTTATCCGCCAGCGCCTCTGGCACAAACTCAGCGCCAGGCGTCCCCTTTAAGCAGTGCGGGGGGAACTGAGAAAACTCCGGATCATTCTCCGGATGAAAGCAGCCATGCGATACCAGAAGCACTTCATCGCGCCGCGCGGCATCCGTCAGCTTGCGAATATTGGGCAGAATCTTCTCGGCGCCCGGAACGTAAAGTTTGCCACCGGGCAGCATAAAATCAGCCTGCACATCCACTTCCCAGAAAATGTAGTTGCGAGATTGCATTTGATTTTCTTTCCAGTCAAGGCACTGTGGCAACAGTAAGAAGCGGTTGCTCCAGCTCCATTCATTTGTATACTAGCGGCCACCGCGTTCGCAGCAAATTTACCGTGAGAAGGGAACCATGACCCACGAGGAAACTCCCAAATCTGCGCCGCCGAAGCTGGTGATCCGGAACATCGGCCTCCTGCTCAGCGGAGACCTGGCCCACCCGATTCTCGATGCCGATACCGTAGTCGCGATTGGCGGGCGCATCGTTGCTGTGGGAAAAGAGAAAGATGTCGACACCACCGGAGCCAGCGTAGCCGTCGACGCCAAAGGCACGGCCCTGATGCCGGGCCTTATCGACAGCCACGTTCATCCCGTCTGCGGAGACTGGACGCCGCGCCAGAATCAGCTCGGCTGGATCGACAGCTACCTGCACGGCGGCGTCACGAGCATGGTTTCCGCCGGTGAAGTCCACACGCCGGGACGTCCGAAGGATATCGTCGGACTGAAAGCCATGGCGATTTTCGCGCAGCGCGCCTTTCACAATTTTCGTCCCGGAGGTGTGAAGATTTATGCTGGCGCTCCCGTCATCGAACACGGCATGGTCGAGGACGACTTCAAAGAGCTAGCCGCCGCCGGAGTTACCATCCTTGGCGAAGTGGGTCTGGGCAGCGTGAAAGACGGTAAAACCGCGCGCCAAATGGTTTCGTGGGCACGCAAATACGGCATCCAGAGCACGATTCACACCGGTGGCCCGTCCATCCCCGGATCGAGCCTGATCGACAAAGACATGGTGCTGGAGACCGACGCCGACGTCATCGGACACGTAAACGGTGGCCACACCGCGCTGCCTGACGATCAGATCACCGAGCTGTGCGAGCGCTCGACGCGTGCTCTTGAGATCGTCCACAACGGAAACGAACGCGCCGGATTGCTCGCGCTCCGCACCGCGATGGAATTAAAACAGCTCGATCGGGTGATTCTAGGCACTGATTCTCCCGCTGGATCGGGCGTCCAACCGCTAGGCATCGTCCGCATGATTGCGTTGTTGTCGTCGTTGGGAGAAATTCCCGCGGAGGTAGCCATCTGCCTCGCCACCGGAAACACCGCGAAGATCCGCAATCTTCCCGGCGGCCTGATCGCTGCCGGCCGCGAAGCCTCGTTCGTGCTAATGGACAAAGCTCAGCATTCAGCCGGTAAGAATCTGCTCGACAGCATTCAAAAAGGCGACCTGCCCGGAATCGGCATGGTAATCACCGACGGCATAGTCAGCGTCCAACGCAGCCGCAACACGCCCCCGGCAACAGCAATGCCGGAAGTGGTGAGCTAAGAAGTAAATAAAAAATACAAGAGGGTGCCCCGTCCTATCGCGAAGCGAAGGGCGGGTTCCGCGAGTTTAAAGTGCGTCCGCGAACATGTTCCGATAGTGTCGATACCAGTCGCTTTGAAAACATTCTTCGGGGTCGTATTTTTTCTTCAGGCGGAGAAATTCCGTAAACTGTGGATAGCAGCTTTCGACCTGTTTGCGGGAGGCATACCGATGGTAAGTGAGATAGTAGGAACCGCCGCGGCGCGCTGCCATGTCAATGAGGCGCCGAAAAGCATCTGCTGAATGCTGAAGGCCATCCGGGCTGTGTACTGTGTGCAGGTTAAAGATCGTACACGCATACGCCTGCTTCGCCCAGGGCATAAAGCTCTCATCGTCGCGCTCGATCAGACGTACCGTTCCATAAATCAATTCGACATTGTTCTTCCGGAAGTCCTCTCGAACTTCATCGAGGAAGCCTTTGAGCATGGCTCTCGGGACGTCAATTTCAGTAATCATTTCGCTTGCGGGATACGGAGCGTGGAGCCGTTGATCAATCTCGCGATGGTAGTTGTCCGGGTAGATACTCATTTGATGGGTGTCTGACCAGTACACCTGCCCATTCGTCGAAAGATAATATTCGGCGTATCTCTTGAATGCCTGGTTCCCGTCTGTGTGGGCGAGCAACAGAAGTTGTCTCCAGTTCTCATCGGTGAGTTGCTTTTCCGTGGATGGAATCGGCGTCTCGATTGGCACGGGTCGATAACAGGAAAAAACGCCTTTGTGCAGAAAATCTTCGGAGTTGCGCTCGATCGAGAACTGGAAATCGCCGTAGTGAAATCCCGCAGCGATGCGCTCGTCAAACCCCGCCATCAGGTTGTCCGTAGTCCGAATTTCCACCACACGTTCCACTTTTTTCCTGGGCACAAGGCGCAACCGGACTGAAGTGACGATTCCAAAGAGGCCGTAGCCTCCGTGAACCAACCGAAACAACTCTGGATTTTCGGTCCGGCTGCACGTCTCGGCAACTCCCGTAGAATCCACCAGAACGAAGGACTCGACGTCACTAATAAAGGGTTTCATCGTTAGTCCGCGGCCATGCGCGTTCGCCGCGATTGTCCCGGCGATCGTAACGCGATCAACCCCAGTTTGTTTCTGCGCGATTCCCCAAGGCTGGCGATCCCCGTTTTGCAAAGTGCGGTACCTGTCAATCAGTTCGGGCCACTCGATCCCCGCTCCAACCTCCATAACACCGTGCTTCCGATCCAGATCAACCACTTGACTTAGCTTTCTGATATCGACCAGTAGGCAGCCCGTGCCAAACTGCTGTCCTCCCATCGCATGCCTACCGCCTGCGACCGCGATTGGCTTCTTATCTTTTTGCGCCGTGCGAACGATGTTCTGCACCTCCTCCAGAGAGCGTGGCTCCAAAATCTCCAGCACCCGGGTGGAGTTGAGCTGAGAGTGAACGTCATTGACGAGGATCGGCTCAGATTTTGCTGAAAGCCTTCCGTCAGCACCCGACGCAACCGCAAATGCCGCGGAGCCAGCTATGAACTCTCGCCTGGAAATCATTCATCCTCGATTTAAGTTTGTTGGAGATCACTCTAGAACAAGAACGGCACCAGACGCCAGGTCCTCGCCTGGTATTGCTTATAAGTCTCGCCCAGCGCCGCAGCCAGCGCCGACTCTTCGATGGGTATGCGGTAAGCATATGCCAGGCACAGACACGAGAGACTGGCAGCCATGCCCGCCCAATTCCCGAGCGATAGACCGAATCCAAGCATGCTGAGAAGCGCACCACTGTACGAAGGATGCCGGAGATAGCGATAGGGCCCTGCTTCGATTAGAACTTGGCCTCGTTGTATCGCAACATCGAACGTAAAGTACTTTCCCAACACTCTTACCGAATACCAGCGAAATGCGACTCCCGCTAACATCAACCCGATCCCGACGAAGAAGAGTGATGTTCTACGCCACCCTATGGCGGCTTGTGGCACCACTAAAGGGAGCGAAATGCCTGCCGCGATCCCGGTCCACCACAGGAGCGAGATCAGCTTAAGGGAGCCGCGATCATGGACGCTCGACGAGTTGGCCGATCGCTTCACTTTCCAGGCGATGGCTTCCGGCAATACCCAACACGCGAACGCACTCCAGAAGACCAGCGCAAAAAGTGGATCCGCAGAGAATGGCAGGGGGCGCAATTGCATGATTGTTCGAGTAGTCTAGCTTACTGCGCCGCGAAGCGTCCGGTCGGCGAGATGAAAGCCTCGTATCCAAAAATTGCTCCAAACGAAAACGGCTTCTTCAGATTGACCCGCTATCTGCCTACGCCAACGCGCTCCTAGAAACGCGAAAGACATTGACAATACTGACTTTGAAGCCTAGCATTGAATTTGAGCAAGCACTTTATACTTACTGTTTCAGTCCTCTGAACTACGTCAGCCTATCTGAAGTATCTCCTCTTCGGCTGCTCCGGGGAGAAAGTCCGAGTCTTGGTGCTGGTGTTCCGCTAGGGTGCGCGCGATACCCAACCAGACATGATTCAGAGTCATACTGGCGAGAGAAAGATCTCGCGGCCCAGGACCATCGAGAAACAGGAAGGAAACATGAAAAACATCAAGTTCGTTGTGAAAGTGAACCGCGGCGGTGCCCACGCTCCTCAATATGTGCTGCGGGTCGATAAGACGCCCATCCAAACGACCACCAACCGCAAACTGGCACTGGTGATGGGAAGATTCACGGCGGAAGACGCCGTCAAGTCCATGCAGAATTCGCACTGTAACCCTGAGTTAGTTTCCGTCCGGGTTAGCGCCTAATTTTCCGAGTGTGTTCCCCGGTCCATGCAAAAACGTGAATGTTCAGATTGCGGTGGAGAGCTGGTTCTGGCAGTGCGCGCCAACCAGCCGCAGAGCAATAGCAGCACTAACAACGACGGGCCCAGCCTGCTGACCAGCGCCTTTACCAGCTGGAGATGCGGCACCTGCGGGTCCACCTTTACCGCCGCGCAACTGCGAGAAGACAAGCGCGGTCGTTCAAAAGCCCGCCTAACTGTTTAGCAAAGCCCGAGACCGTAGCGCCGGCATCCCTTCGACTTCGCTCAGGGCAGGCCCTGTCGGCTGTCCCGGGGGCATCCGGCTGCGGTTCGCGCTCCCGAAACTCCGAAAAGTTAGTCTCCTGAAGGCATCAGCTCAGCAGATTCTTCCCGGCAATCGGCCATGAGGGTAGAGTCAGTGATCGGCGCCATGTGGACCTTTGCCCGTTCCACAAATGGATCGACAGAACTGGTGAACTGCGCTTCTTCCGTGGACCCTTCGAGCGCCATGGTTGACGCCGTGCCACTCGTGATCGCCTGCTGCACCGAATCGAAGTATCCCGTACCGACAAAGCGCTGGTGCTTCACCGCTTCGTAGCCAACCTCCTGCTCGCGGAGAAATTCCTTCTCTTGCAGTCGCGAGTACGCCGTCATTCCCACTCGCTTGTAGCCTCGCGCCAGTTCGAACATCGACAGATTGAGCGCGTGAAATCCCGCCAGCGTCACGAACTGGAACTTGTAACCCATGGCCGCAAGCTTGGTTTGAAAGCTCGCAATGGTGGCGTCGTCCAGGTTTTTCTTCCAGTTAAACGAAGGGGAACAGTTATAGGCGAGTAATTTTCCGGGATAGACTTTGTGGACAGCCTCGGCGAATTCGCGCGCTTCGTCAAGATCGGGCCTGGACGTTTCGCACCAGATGATGTCCGCATAGGGAGCGTAGGCGATGGCGCGGGCGATCGCCGATTGCACGCCGCCCCTAATGTGATGGAAGCCTTCGGCGGTGCGCCGGCCGGTGAGGAACTCGCGGTCGCGGGGATCGATGTCACTGGTGATGAGGTTCGCGCTATCGGCATCGGTGCGTGCCATGATCAGCGTGGGTACTCCCATCACATCGGCGGCCAGTCGCGCTGCGATGAGTTTCTGGATCGCTTCGCTCGTCGGCACCAAAACCTTGCCGCCAAGATGGCCACATTTCTTCGCCGAGGAAAGCTGATCCTCGAAATGAACGCAGGCAGCGCCCGCCTCGATCATCGCCTTCATCAATTCAAACGCATTGAGGTTGCCACCGAACCCGGCTTCGGCGTCGGCGACCAGCGGCGCGAACCAGTTCACGTCGTCGTGACCCTCGGCATGGTGGACTTGATCGGCGCGCATGAGAGCCTGGTTGATGCGCCGCACCACGTTGGGTACGCTGTCGGCGGGATAGAGGCTCTGATCGGGGTACATCTGGCCGGCGTTGTTGGCGTCGGCGGCAACTTGCCATCCGCTCACATAGATCGCCTTGAGCCCAGCCTTTACTTGCTGCACGGCCTGATTGCCCGTCATGGCGCCGAGCGCCGGGATGTGAGACTCGGCCTCGTCATGCAGCAGGTTCCAGAGCTGCTCGGCGCCGCGGCGGGCGAGGGTGTGTTCGATCTGGACGGATCCCCGGAGGCGACTCACATCCTGCTGCGTATAGGGGCGAGTGATGCCGCGCCACCGCGGGCTGGTCTGCCAGTCCGTCGTTTGCGAATTGTTTGTGTGCCCGTTGGTCCGTTCGTT
>JAYUJG010000367.1:0-4974 GCA_043765355.1 Acidobacteriaceae bacterium
AGCACACGGCCATCCGACAGCACGTCCTGCAGAGTGAGGTCGGCGGGCACGCGCGCCACCAGCCGCTTCTTTCCCGACAAGCTCACGGCATAGAGGGCGCGGTCGATGCCCAATTCCGTAGCGGTAAACCAGACCTCGTCCCCGGATGGCGACCACGCCAAGCCGATCGCACCGCCTCCGTAAGGCTCCGTCAGGCTCTTCTTCTTACCGTTGAGATCGACAATCGAGACACCGGCGATCGAATCACCTTGAATCTGGTGATCGAGAAACGCGACCATGTCGCCACGGCGGGAAATGCGGGGATGGCTGATCCAGCCTCCTGTCTCGTAGAGCACTTTGCCGACCGGATACTCCAGACGATTCCGTCCTTCCACGTCGCGCACGACGGCAAGCTGGGTTCCGTCCGGGGACCAGTCGGCCCACTGCACATTCTCCAGCACTTGACGGGGAGCGCCGCCGACCAGAGGCATGCGCGCCAGCGTTCCACTGAAAGTCTGGGACTTGACCTGTTGGCTGTTGAGCAGTAGAGCGGTTTCTCCGGTCGAAGAAATCCCGAGGATCTCGGCACCGGGAACTCCTACAGGACGCGCCTCGGGCGTACCCACGCGCGTGGTGAATACCTCGACGGGCCTGCCCTCCCACGCGGCGCTGTAGACGACGGTTTGGCCATCGGGAGCGAATCTGGCCATGCGGATCGTGCCCCGGCGGTAGGTGAGCAGGTGATACGCGGGAACGGAGGTTGATCCTTTGAATTGGATCAGGACGAAAGCGGTCACGAACGCGCCTAGCAGAGCGGCTGCCGCCAGTGCGAGCACGCGCCGCGAGCGACTCGCGGGAGCAATTCCCCACGTCTTTGCGGCATTTTCCGCGATGGGCAATGCCGCACTCGCGGCATGAGCCCCAGTTTTTTTCGTGGGAGTCTCTTCTACAGGCACGCTGGTGGAAATCCGGCTGGAATCGAGTTCGCGCTTCAGGCGCTTCAAATCTCCGCGAATCTCGGCGGCGGTTTGGTAACGCAGCTCGACATCTTTTTCCAGAGCTTTGTTAACGATGCGTTCCGGTTCCTGCGGCAGATCCGGATTCAGGCGCGTGGGGGCGGTGGGGGCGCGATTGAGAATCGCCTCGGTGATGACGCCTTGCGTTTCTCCGCGAAACGGCAATTTTCCCGTTGCCATTTCGTAAAGCACTACGCCGAAGGAAAACAGGTCGGTACGAGTGTCGAGTTCTTTGCCGCGCACCTGCTCGGGCGACATGTAGGCGACGGTTCCCATCGCCGTTCCCGGGCTGGTCAGGTTGAGGACGGCCGAATCGGCCCTGGTTTGCGAGTCGCCGCTGACGGATTTATTCGCGTCATCGGCAATTTTGGCGAGTCCAAAGTCGAGAATCTTGGCATGCCCGCGCTTGGAGATGAAGATATTCGCGGGCTTGATGTCGCGATGAATGATCCCCTTGGCGTGCGCCGCATCGAGCGCGTCAGTGACCTCGATGGCGACCGCGAGCCAGCGCTCGATCTCTAGAGGACGTCCCTCGATGAGATGCTTGAGGGTGGTCCCTTCGAGATACTCCATGGCAATAAAAGACTGGTCTTCATGCTTTCCAATCTCGTAGATCGTGCAGATGCTGGGATGATTCAGAGCGGACGCGGCCCGCGCTTCGCGCCGGAAGCGCTCCAGCGCATGGGCATCGGGAACCGCTTCTAGGGGAAGAAATTTGAGGGCTACAAAGCGCCCGAGTTCGAGGTCCTCGGCCTTGTATACAACTCCCATGCCTCCACCACCCAGCTTTTCAAGGATGCGGTAGTGGGAGATAGTTTGGCCGATCATGGAATGGGCAATGTTAGGCGCGATGCCGGGGCAAGTCAATGGACACGTGGGGTACTGTGGAGGACGTCCAACCTGTTCAATCGTTCTCCGGTTGTTAAGGAGCGTTTGATTCAGTCTTATCGAGTTGGCAGGCGAAAAGCTTGAACCGCAGAGTGCGCGAAGAAACACTGCAAAGGCCGCGAAGAAAATCAGGGTGGACTGCGGCGTCGACTTAATCGGAGAATCCCTAACCGTTCAGGCCGCCAAATGAAATCGGTCCTGAAGAACGCAGGCGCTCACCACCATCATCAGGACCTGATCGATGGCAACGCGCGAGCCTTCATCCATCGCGTCCAGACTGTCCAAAAGAGCGATGACCTTTTTTTTATCAAAGAATGGGATCGCAGCCAGGGTGGGACCTCGAAGTGTGTCCTGCACCAGAGTGCTGAGTTTCTCCTTGGGATTTAAGGTGGCCGGGGGGCTCAGGAACGGGTGCTTCTGCCGGCGGTAGACCGTATCGGTGATGACGTCGCGTGCCGCCTCTCGCAGCACGTATTTCTCCGTCATGCCGCGAATTTTTTGCGTCACTGGCTGGGAACGGATTACCTCGACGAGGTGATGATCGAGGAAAGGGACTCGGCCCTCGATGGAATGCGCCATCTCCATGCGATCGCCGAGCATCGTCAGGATGTAGCCGGGGAGCATAGTCTTCGACCAAAGGTAAAGCGACTGATGAACAGGATCGCGTCCGTTCAGTTGGCCACGGACGTCAAGATCGCTGAGCAAGGCCTGGTATGCCGGACGCGCACCGAACTTCTCGAGGAAGTCTTGGGCCAGCAGGTCTCGCATCTTTACCGAGCGGGCTGAGAAGGTTTCGATCCAAGAGGGAATGAAACCGAGAATGCGCCTGACATTTTCGAGCGGCCTAGCTTCCCCGTGCGGCAACAGCAATCCGCGAGATACAGGGTTCAGGCTTTCCAGTTCCTGGAGCAGGGATGCAATCTCGGCTGGATTCTGGCCGGCTCGATTGTAGAGAAGCATGTCACGGCGAAAGTGCACGTAACCGCCCAGAATTTCATCCGACCCTTCTCCGGTGATCACGACCTTGTAACCGGCGTCGCGTACGGCCCGGCTCAAAAGATACTTGGCGACACCATGGGCGTTGAAGCAGAACGTCTCCGATTGCGCGATAGCATCGGCAAAATGGTCTGCGAGATCGTCCTGGCGAATGGGGATTGGGAAAAACACCGCGCCGACCTTGGCCGCCATTTCCCTTGCTTCTTTTTCTTCATCGTAGTCGCCCCGGTCGAAAGTCAGGGTAAAGGCACGAATCGGATCGGGGTGATGTCTTGCGGCGAGACCAAGAACGGCACAAGAATCGAGTCCGCCGCTGAGGTAACAACCCACGGAAACGTCGGCGCGAAGGCGAAGGCGAACGGCTTCCTCAAGCGCGTGCCGAAATTCGGCGACGTAATCGGCATCCGAACGCTGTCCGGCGTTGGCGTCGGCTTTTGGATAGTCGAAATCCCAATACCGGATCAACTGCATGTGTTTGTCGGTCGCAAGCAGGTAGTGGCCGGGAGGAACCTGGAAAACTCCGTCGTATAGCGTACGCGCCAAGTGGCCGCCACCTTCGAACGAGTGAAAGACGGACTCGGCATCCCAACGAGCCGGAACTCCGGCGGCAAATAAAGCTTTTACTTCCGATGCAAAATACAAGGTTTCGCCGTGCATGGCATAGAAGAGGGGCTTGATTCCGAAGCGATCGCGGGCCGCGAACATCGTCCGGTTGGTCTCATCCCAAAGAACGAAAGCGAATTCGCCGCGCAATTGATGCAGGCACTGGGGACCGAGATCTTCATAAAGATGAAGAGCGATCTCGCTGTCGGAGCGGGTGCGCAAGCGGTGACCCGATTGTTCGAGTTTCCGCTGGATGGCCTCGTAATCGTAGAATTCGCCGTTCACCACGATCCGGGTTCGCTCGTCCTCGCTGGCGATGGGTTGATCTCCAGTCGTCAGGTCAATAATGCTGAGCCGCGCATGCCCGAGCGCAACTCGCTGGTCGGGTGCGATCCAATGGCGCTGTCCATCGGGGCCGCGGTGATAGATACTCTGGGTGGCGCGATCCATCAGCGCTGCTGAGATGGGATCACGTCGCGAGAGGACAGCCACGATTCCGCACATGGATAAGAACTGCTCCTTCGGTCTGTTTCAGGGAATTGCGTTCCGAGATTGGTGTCCTGCTGAAATCGACGATCGCCACGGAGGATTATAGCCTGACCAATACGCGCACGGACCGGCATGGGATGGAGTCGACGTCTTTCAGATTCGCGACAGCCGAAACGGAGCGCTGAGCAAGCGCGCGGGCAACATTACGGCGGCCCAGACCAAAGCGAGTACGCCGTGAACGGCGATCCCAACCACGCGGAAGGGCAGCAACAGCAGCCAGACGATGGGATAGAGGATCAGCGCCAGCAACGCGAGCGGCCAACACACGACGAAGAGACAGCACCAGAGCAGGAAGGCGACCATGGGATAGGTCCTCTTGAATATGATACGCACGAACGTGGGGAAAGTTCCAGAGCGACAAAACCAAAAACTTCAACCACTGTGCACACAGAGGAACACGGGGGACTTCTGTATTGGGTTTACCCCGTGTTCCTCTGTGTACCCTGTGGTGAATGGTTTAGGGGTTAAGGTGTTTCTGCAAAAACTGCAGGCTTCGTTCGCCGGCGTCTTTCCAGACTTCGGAATTGAAACCGTGTCCCGCACCGGGATAGATTTTGATTTCGTACGGGATGCCCTTTTTCTCCAGCAATTTTTGCAGTTGGTAGGCCTCTTCGACGGGAACGGTGGGGTCGGCCTCGCCATGCAGGATCAGCACGGGGCAGAGTCTCCGCATGAAGAGCTTCATTTCTTTGGGCAGTCCGCCGAAAAATTCGACGACAACTTTCACGCGGCCGTCGATGGTCGAGTTGGCGAGCGACAGATAGGCTCCGAGCGAAAAGCCGATCAGTGCAATGCGCTCGCGATCGACTTGCGGCTGAGTTTCCACAAAGCTGATTGCGTTCCACAAGGTTTTCATCCAGACGGGGAAATGGAGCTTCATCGTGCTGAGATCGGCCGGTTGTTCGCCGGTGCGATCGAAGTAGTGGAGCAGGTAGACGGCGAA
>JAYUJG010000368.1:0-7734 GCA_043765355.1 Acidobacteriaceae bacterium
GCGGAGGCGGGGTCTAATGGTAAGTAGAGGTCATCCGTTTCGGCGGGACAGTTCGCGTGCGGATTGTCCCGCCGGTGGCGATTTCTGTAACGCAGCCAGAGAGAACGGAGCGCGAAACGGGTTTCGTCCGCATATCGATCAGCTAGCCGAGCAACTTCCGAGTAAACGATGAACAGCCCCACATCAATCCCGCGCTATAATCAGCCCATTCCACACATGCGAATGCGAACGTCCAGCGGTCTGCGGATTGGTTGGCTGACTTCGTTTTTTATCGCGACGATTTTTATTCCATCCTCTTTATGCGCTTCGAATCTGGCGGACGGTGCGCGGCAACTTGCTCACAAGATCGCCGCGGCCACTGGGCCGGGCACCTTCGCGTTGGAAATCGCCAACCATTCTTCGCTCGATGAAAGATCGGCGCGTGAAGTTCGCAGCGCTCTCGATGCACAGTTAGATGCTGAAGGCGTACACACGTCAACAGCCGAACAAGCCATGGGCACCGTCGAAGTAAACCTCTCAGAGAGCCTCCGCGAATATGTTTGGACAGCCGTGATCGAAGTAGGAGCTGACGAGAAGAAAGTCGCGCTGATCTCGTTGCCGCGAGCTGCAATGGGAGCGGCCATTGCCGCGGCGCTGCCGATCGTCTTGAAGACGACAATGCTGTACGCGCAAGCGCAACCGATGCTCGATGCCGCGCAAATCGACGTTCCCGGAGGGTCCCGCCTCCTCGTGCTCACTGACGACTCGGTCGCGATCTATCGACATCAGGGAGCCAATCCAGCCGGACGATGGGAACTCGACACTTCGCTGCCCATCGTTCACTCCCATTCCTTCCCACGCGACTTGCGTGGACGATTGCTGCTGCGCCGCGATCACTGGTTCGACGTTTACTTACCCGGAACATTCTGCCGATCAAGCGCCAACGCCGTCGCTCCAATCGCGCTCACCTGCGATGACGGCGGCGCTTCCGGCGCAGCCTCATCTGGCGGAACTTTGTCGCGCGACAATTCGTGGCCCTTGACGCCGGAAGATGCCGGCCCGCGCGCCATCTTTGCAGGCGGACGCAATTTCTTTACGGGATCAATCTCGCCGGGCATCGGAAAGATATCGGAAGTCCCTTCGTTCTATTCGGCGGCGCCGCTTCCACGATCTGGCTACACGCTATGGGCGCTCGCCGCAGTCGATGGCTCACTACATCTCGTCGACGGAATGCGCGATCAGGTGATCCGCGGCGCAAACTGGGGAAGCGACATTGCCGCGATCCACTCCAGTTGCGGCACCGGCACACAGTTGCTGGCGACGGAGAGCGGCACCGCGGAAGGCGACGGAATTCGCGCGTTTGAGGTTCCCGACCGCGATCCCGTCGCCGCAAGTTCAACGCTTGAATTCGACGGGAAAATAGTCGCGTTGTGGCCCGACACCAGCGCCGCCGCAGCGACGGCAATCGTAAAACGAAAAGACACGGGATGGTATGAAGCAGATCGCATATCGATTTCTTGCGGCAACTAGTAAGCCTCATGTGGGGACGGGCGCCTTGGCTCACGTAGGGACGGGCGCCCCCGCCCGTCCAAGCCGAGCGAAGCTCGGCAGTTGCCGACAGCGAGGGGGACTGTTAGTCCGTCACGACCTGCTGGGAGTGGCCCTGGTTGCGTTAGTGATCGGGACTGCGGTCGGGACGACGGTCGAGGCCGCAGCCGAGACGCGTCCGCACTACGGCGGAACCCTGCGCGTCATGCAGCAATCCGCGAATACGTTGGCTCTCCCAACCGACGCCGCGCCCTCCGACTATTGGGGCTCCGTGCGCACACTATCCCTGATCGGTGACACACTCGTGAAAATCGACGCCCTGGGCCGTCCACAACCCGGATTGGCAGTAGCGTGGCAAGGCGACGCGAGCGCTCGGCACTGGCAATTTACGCTACGACGCGGAGTAAAATTTCACGACGGCAGCGCGGCGACTCCCGAAGCCATCGCGCAAATCCTCGGCGCCATCCATTCTGGTTGGAACGTGCACGCATCGGTGGATGCTGTACTGATCGATAACGACGCCACGGTAGCCACGCCGCCGTCGATGCTCGCGGAACTCGCGTTACCGCGCAATCTGCTGCTCAAGCGCAATACGAGCGGATTGCCCATAGGCACAGGTCCATTTCTCGTCGCCGAATGGCAGCCGGGAAAACTTCTCAGGCTCGCCGCCAACGAAGAGAGTTGGGCAGGCCGCCCCTTTGTCGATGCGGTGCAGATCGAACTCGGCAAATCGCTGCGCGATCAGTCGATCGCGCTCGATCTCGACAAGACGGATGTGATCGAAGCGCTTCCGCAGGTAAGCGGATCGCAGCGCCGCAACACGTCATCGTCATTGTCATTGTCATCGTCACTGTCTTTGCCGGTCGAATTGATGGCGCTGGTTTTTCCGCCGAATTCCAAGGCCCAGGACCCGCGCCTTCTTCAGGCGCTCGCACTTGCCATCGATCGCAAGCCGATCCAGTCGGTGCTTTTGAAAGGCGCGGGAGAAGCGGCCGCCGCCATTCTTCCCAACTGGATGGCCGGCTACAGCGCGGTTTTTTCGGCGGCGTCCAATCCGCAACGAGCCCGGGCAGTTCTCGCCGACTCGCGGCAGCCGGCTCTCAACCTGAGCTACGATCCTCGCGATGCGCAGGCTCAATTGATCGCGGAGCGCATCGCGCTCAACGCTCGCGAAGTTGGCATCACGGTGCAAGTATCGTTGTCGGGCGTCGAGGACATTCGCCTGGTCCGCGTCGCACTGCCAAGCCCCGACCCAGCCACCTCGCTCGCGGAAGCGGTGCGTGAGCTTGGACTGACCGTATCCATGCCTCCTGCGGCGCAACGTGGCGGCACTCTCGAAGATTTATATCAAGCCGAGCGCGGACTACTGGAGCAATACGCCGTCATCCCCCTTTTCCATTTGCCCTTGGCCGGCGCGCCGGGCGGCCGCGTGCGCGGCTGGCAGCCGGACGCAGTCGGGCAGTGGGGCGAGCCGGGGCATTCTCTGGCAGATGCCTGGCTGTCTGATTCGAGGTTGTCGGATTCGCGAGTTGATTCAGCCGCGGGAGCGCCGCGATGAGCTTCCGCAAGAAGCTGCTTCTATTGTTCGCGGCAACGGTGTTGCTCTGTGTCGCCGTGATTTCAGCGTCGGTGTATGGCACCATCCGCCGCTCGTTCGAGCAGGCAAATCAAGACCGCACCAACGCCATCGCCGCTCAATTTCGGTCTGAGTTCCAGCGGCGCGGCCAGGAGGTTGTTCGCAAAATTGAGTCGGTTGCAGCCAGCGAGACCGCGCAGCGCATCGCTCTGGATATCAACCGGGGCGCGACGGATTCGGGCGAGTACGTCGGCGAAGCTCACAGGCTGGCAGGTCAGCAGCAACTCGATTTTCTGGAGCTCGTGGACAGCCGGGGCACCATCCTCTCATCGGCGCAGTGGCAGGCGAAATTCGGATATTTCGAGGCGGCGGTTGCCGAGTCCACCGATTCCGCGCCCTCCGCATCTGGAGCTTTTCTGAAACGCGAACAGCTACCGGATGGCCCAACCCTCGGTCTGTTTGCCGTGCGCGCCGTACGCGTTGGGGAGCAGCCTCTATACCTCGTTGGCGGCGAACGGCTCGACCAGGAATTTCTCTCAACCCTCGACATCCCCACCGGAACACGGGTGCTGCTCTATCAAAATCTCGACACGAAATGGAATCCGAGATCGTTGCTCGATTTGAACGGCGCGGCCGCAGGCGCAGACAAGATCGCGCCACTGATCGCGCAGGTTCGCGACAGGCTGCAGGAATCTCAGGGCACGATTCGTTGGACTTCCGATTCCGCCGACGCCGAAGTCTTTCATGCCATCCCACTTACCGCGTCGGGCGGGGGAGCAGCCAATCAGAATGGAGGGAAGCCACAACTGATGGGTGTTTTGCTGGTTGGCAGTTCGCGGCGCCCGCTGATTGAATTGCAGAGGCGGGTGTTGTCAACCGCGATGCTGGTCGGTGGTGGTGGAATTCTAGTCGCCGTGCTCGCCAGCCTCTGGTTCGCCGGGCGCGTAACGCGTCCCGTCGTTTCCCTGGCGCAGGCCGCGCGACGCGTCGCTCTGGGCGATCTCAATGCCAAGGTCGAAGTTGAATCCAGCGACGAACTGGGCGAACTGGCCACATCGTTCAATCGCATGACGGAAGATCTATTGCAGCAGAAAGACCGCACCCTGCAAGCCGAGCGGGTAGCGGCTTGGCGCGAACTGGCGCGCCGATTGGCCCACGAATTGAAGAATCCTCTTTTCCCGTTGCAGGTCACGGTTGAAAACCTGGTGCGCGCCAAACAAAAATCGCCGGAGATTTTTGAAGAAGTCTTTCATGAAGGCACGGCAACGCTGCTGGCGGAAATCAACAACCTGAAAACGATCATCGGCCGCTTCAGCGAATTTTCCCGGATGCCGCAGCCGCAGCGCAGGCCGACGCAGCTCAACGACGTGGTGCGCTCGGTGCTCCGCGTGTTTCAGGCGCAATTGCAGAAAAACGAGAGGAATCAGATTGTCGTGCGTACAGAATTCGCCGAGGCGTTGCCCGAAATTTCAGCCGATCCCGATCTTTTGCATCGCGCACTGCAAAATCTTGTACTCAATGCGATCGACGCGATGCCCGAGGGCGGAGAGTTGGCAATTCGCACCGCGGCCGCCGGCGATCACGTTGCACTTGCCGTCTCCGACACCGGCGCTGGGATCACCGAAGAAGAGTGCGGACGTTTGTTCACTCCTTATTACACAACCAAACAGCACGGCACCGGGCTGGGCCTTGCGATTGTGCAGTCCGTGGTGAGCGATCACGGCGGAACGATTTCGGTCAAGAGCGAGAAAGAAAAGGGCACGACGTTCCGCATCGAATTGCCTCGCGAACCTCGGGCGTGGCAAGCTGGCGAAATATAGAAAGCTTACGGGAGAACACTGTGGCGCAAAAAGCGCACTTACTGATCGTTGACGACGAGGCCAACACACTGGCTTCGCTCTCGCGAGCGTTTCGCTTGGACGGGCACGAAGCCGTCGTCTGCGACAACGCCAACAAGGCACTCGAATTGGCCAAGTCGCAGTCTTTCGACTTGATTCTCTCTGACGTCGTGATGCCGGGCAAAGACGGGCTCACGCTTCTCGAAGAACTCAAAGCGCAAGGTGTGGCGACTCCCGTGGTCATAATGTCAGGCCAGGCTCACATTGAAATGGCCGTGCGGGCGACGCGTTTAGGCGCACTCGACTTTCTAGAGAAACCAATCTCGACTGACAAACTTCTGCTCACCGTGGAGAACGCACTAAAGCTCGGCCGGCTCGAACGAGACAACCGCGACCTGACGCGGCGTCTCGGCAAGCATGAGATCGTCTGGAAAGGCGAGACCATGCAGCGCGTGATGGCACAGGTGGAGCGCGTCGCAGCCAGCGAAACCCGCGTCTGCATCCTCGGCGAGACCGGCACGGGAAAAGAACAGGTCGCCCGCACGCTGCACGAGCGCAGTCCGCGGGCGGGCGGTCCGTTCGTGACCTTGAACTGCGCCGCAGTTCCAGCGGAGCTCATCGAATCCGAATTGTTCGGCCACGAAAAAGGCTCGTTCACCGGCGCCGCCGGCCGCCATCTTGGCAAGTTCGAACAGGCGCAACACGGCACTATTTTTCTGGACGAAATCGGCGACATGCCGCTCACCATGCAAGCCAAGCTGCTGCGCGTGCTGGAAGAAGGCGAAGTGGAACGCATCGGCGGCGAGCGCGCAATCACCGTCGATGTACGCGTCGTCGTCGCCACCCATCGCGATCTCGAAGCGCAAGTGCGCGAAGGCAAATTCCGGCAGGATTTATTTCACCGCGTGTTCGTTTTTCCCTTGCGCCTGCCACCATTGCGCGAACGTCGCGAAGACATCCCAGCGCTGATCGCTCACTTTGCCGCGCAGGTGACCGCCACCAACGGATGGAAGCCGATGCACTTCACCGCCGACGCAATGCTTGCGCTGCAAGACCATCCGTGGCCCGGCAACGTCCGCGAACTCAGAAACGCCGTCGAGCGCCTGATGCTACTGGAAACTTCCAACGAAGTTGTCGCCGAAACCGTGGCGCAGGCGCTTCCCACTTCCGTTCGCACGCCAGATTCATCGGCAACCGGAAACGGCCCACTAGCCGACCGCGTCCGCGCCTTCGAGAAACAAACCATTCTTGCGGAATTGAAACGCAACCATTTTCAAATCTCAAACGCCGCGCGCTCGCTGGGACTGGAGCGGTCGCATCTTTATAAGAAAGCCGAGCAGGTAGGGATTGACCTGAAGTCGGTGAAGAGCGAGGCCGACCGCTAGGTCCCTACGTAGCGCTGCCGTCTCGGCGGCTGTCCGGGGGGCGTCCCGCCCGCCGCGTTCGTTCATCCACCATGCCAGTGGCGAGAAGCGTTCGCGACAGGCTGCTCGGACCAAGGCCTCACCTTCCGTTTGCTATTTCCCTCCCCCACAGACGACAATCCAATTGTGCCCAGTACTAGCTTTTATCTAGACCCCCAAGCTGTCAGCCCTTTCCGTCCCGGCGCGCTCGTGATTGCGACCTTGACCAACCCGCGCGAAAAATTCTGGGGCGCCATTCTCCATCTTGCCGGCGAGGGACTCAGTCTGCGCGGGGTGGACGTCGCGTCGTTCGACAATCTGGCCTCCCAGATCAAGAGCGGCGAGCCTTTCACTTCCGGCGTCGTCTTTTTTCCCATGCACCGCGTCGAGCGCATGGAACTGGACCTTCCCGAAGGCAACATCCTCTCGCTCGCCCAGCGTTTCGCGCAGAAGACCGGGCTCGATCCCGCCCCGCTTCTGGTCAGCGAATTTCTCGGCAGATCGGGAGCATACGCCGGAGCAGAGCCTGCCGGAGAAAAGCCGCGGTGAACTTCCGGCAGATTCTGACCGCGCCCAACCAGCTCACGCTGCTGCGGATGATTTTCCTGCCCTTCATCGTCATCAATCTGCTCAAGCACGATTTCAAATGGGCGCTGGCGCTGTTTGTTTTCGCCGGATTGAGCGACGGCCTCGACGGCCTGCTCGCCCGCACACTCCATCAGCAAACCCTGCTCGGCCAGTATCTCGACCCCATCGCCGACAAGCTGCTGATGAGCACCATGTTCCTCGTGCTCTCGATTGAGCGGCTGATTCCCTGGAAATATACGGTCGTGGTTTTCAGCCGCGATATCAGTATTTTGCTAATCAGCGGCGTGTTGTTTATGATTGCCAGCCTGCGCGATTTCCGCCCCAGCATCTTCGGCAAAGCCAATACGTTCGCGCAGGTCGCGGCGATTTTCTTCGTGCTCCTGCTACTGGTGGAACCGGTGCGCTGGGTCTGGATCGCGGGCACGTTCTTCCTGGAGGCGACATTTTACTTTACGATCGTCTCCGCCGTGCACTACGCGCTTCTGGTGCAGCACCGACTGCGTGAACCAGGGCCTGCCACCGCGCCGCAGCAATCTTCGGCCCATTCAAGTTTCAAGCGTGTATAGTGTCGTCCTGTGAATCTACGCTCTGTCGATGGCGTGGTTAAGGCCTCGCTGCGGCTAGGATTCGGTCTTAGGTCATGTTCAGTGAAGTCATGGCGGACAATGGAAAACGCTATTCGAACGACGACCAGCGTAACCGGCGACTCGTACCAGAATAAATCGGCGCGCCCTGCTCCTACTACGATCACGCCCGCCAAGCTCGCGCTCATGGTACTCGTCGCGCTGGCCCTGCGACTCGC
>JAYUJG010000369.1:0-6097 GCA_043765355.1 Acidobacteriaceae bacterium
TACTGGCCGAGCAGTTGGCTGTGTGCCGACTCGCCGCCGCAGATCGCGTTCCCGCGTGGGCGCTTCAAGGCGGATTCTTCTGCCTGGCACGCACGCCCGATGAATTCTCGATCGTCTGCCCGGAGGCGTGCGTTCCCGGCGGCGTACAAACCGAACTTGGCTGGCTGGCGCTGAAACTCGAAGGGCCGTTTCCGTTTTCCATGACCGGCGTGCTGGCGTCGTTTTTGCAACCCCTGGCCGAAGCCCAGATCCCGATCTTCGCGATCTCGACGTTTGATACCGATTACGTGCTGATCAAGCACGAGTTCGTGGAACGCGCTTGCGACGCATTGGCCACCGCCGGACATCAAAGAATCGACACAGCGGCAAGCTGATCGCGCAGGCGGCGCAATCGCCGTTTAACCCTGTTTTTCCCCCGAATACTGCGGCAGAAGGTGCGCCCGGCTCTCCGCTGTGGTGAAATAGAAGCTGAAATCGAAGTTGGTCGGAGTCGGTCAAACTCAGAATCGGTCAAAAGCATGGCAACCAGGTCAGTCACATGGCGCCGCAAATTCAAGGCGGCCGAACGCAACGCTCACGGATTGTGGCAGATCCTGAAGGCCGTCGTGTCGACCGACCATCCTCTGCTGGCGCATCTCATCCCAATCCGGCGCTGCAATCTGGCCTGCACTTATTGCAACGAGTTTGACGATTTTTCGAAGCCCGTGCCCGCGGACGAGATGCTGCGTCGCGTCGATCTGCTGGGCGATCTTGGCACTTCGGTGATTACGATCAGCGGCGGCGAGCCCTTGCTGCATCCGCAACTGGACGACATCATTCACCGCATGGGCGATCGCCGCATCGTCTCGGGACTGATCACCAACGGCTATCTGCTGACGGCGGATCGCATCCAGAAGCTGAACGACGCGGGACTGGAGTGGCTCCAGATTTCGATCGACAACGTAAAGCCCGACCACGTGTCCAAGAAGAGCTTGAAAGTTCTCGACAAGAAGCTGCAACTGCTGGCCGAACACGCCGATTTTCATGTGAACATCAATTCCGTGGTCGGCGGCGGTGTGAGCCATCCGCAGGACGCGCTCACCATCGGCAAGCGCGCGTTGGAACTCGGGTTCAGTTCGACGGTCGGCATTATTCACGACGGCTCGGGACAAGTGCAGCCCTTGAACGAGGAAGAACAGCGCGTCTATCACGAGATGAAGAGCCTCGAAAAACGCAGCTTCACTCGCATCAATTCCTTTCAGGACAACATTGCGCTGGGGCTTCCGAACGAATGGCGATGTCGCGCCGGCGCGCGCTACCTCTACATTTGCGAGGACGGACTGGTGCACTACTGCTCGCAGCAGCGCGGCTATCCGGGCATCCCGCTGGAAAAATATACCGTCGCCGACATCCGCCGCGAGTTTCACACGGAAAAATCGTGCGCCCCGCACTGCACCGTTTCGTGCGTTCATCAGGTATCGGTAGTGGACGCATGGCGCGCCCCGCAATCGCCGCCGCCGCAGTCCGCCAACGGCTTAGTCCACATCGAGTAGCTCTCACTACACGCAATCTCCGGAAAGCCTCGCTAAATTCCCACTCGCGATAACCAAGATAAGAAGGCTGAGTACGCAAGAGGTGAGCGAATCCCGCCCTTCGCTTCGCGATAGGACGGGGCACCCCCTTTGGACAGCCGAGGGCGGCTGTCCTTACGCATGACTCTTAGAAGGTCGTTGCTACCGAGAAGCGAATCGTCTTTCTCGGTTCACGCAGGGTGTAGTTGGAGCCCAGGGTCGCTCTGGTTAGGTTATAGGTGTAGTCCCCGGCGCCGAGGGGGGCGTCTTTACAGACAACTTTCGGATCTGGACAAGGGAACATGCCGCGGGTGATTTGTATGGGTGGCGAAGCGCTGCCATCTAGGCGCAGCGCATTGTAGGCATAGTAAATGCGGAAGGGCGCATTCACGATCGGAAGCATGGTCTGCAATTCGATCCCGGTGGACATGCGCACGACCCAGTTCGTGCCTGGCACCGGGCTGAGATTGGGCGAGAAGGTGCCTGTCGGAAGCATCGCCCCGCCGTAACAGGTATACCCACTCGTCGCGTCAAGATGGGGACACCCGTACGTGGTATTGATCAGAGTATTGAACTGGGTCTTGTTGATCTGCAGCTGCGAGTTACGCAGGATCGGATCGGTGCCCACATCGATAAACGGCGCGATCGCCACCGGTCCCGCGATGGTGATGCGGTATTCCAGGTTGCCGTTCAAGCTCAGGTCGCCACCCGGCGTTACCAGTTGCTGGTACGGAACCGGAATGTTCCAGCAGTTGCTGACGCATCCTCCCTGGGCGTTGGTCACAACCGGGATCCCTGGGTTCGCGGGCACGAATGAACCGTCGGGGTTTCGCAAGGGCACAACCTGGGCGCTGGGCAGGTAAGCGATCGGCGAGATGGTGCGAATGTCAAAGCCGCGGATGTCATTTTCGCCACCGAGGTAGGCACGCTCAAACGGAGGCGCGACGATTCCGCCAAATCCCGAGATAAACGAAGCCTGCAGGTTGTAGCCGAGCGCGTTGCGGCGCTTCTGCATGGGGAAAAACTGTTTGTACTGCACGATCGGCCGGATAGTGTGCACGGTGCCGCCGAGGCCCGCGAACTCCCCCCCGATGAACAAGCTCTTGCCATGATGGGGCGCGTAGGCGGCATCGAGCGTGTTCATCGTGAAGCTGGGAGTGATCTTGCTGGTGATGATGCCATTCAGCGCATTGGGGCCGGTGATGCCGCGGAAATTGAGGTTCTCGAATAGCAGCTTCGATGCGTTACTGACCGCGACCAGCGAGGAACGATCAAACGAATAGCTGAGGCCCAGACGCTTGAAGGAACGGTGCAGCGGATAACTCAGACTCAGGCTCAGACCAGTGCTCGACTGTGAATAGTTCTGCAGGTTCTGTAGAGAAGCCGAGGGCAACTGCAGATTCTGTCCGGTCGCGATCGCGTATTGGCGTGCCTGATCGTAGCTCGTCTTCCGGGTATAGACGTTAAACCCAGCCTGGATCGGGCGGTCAAACAAGTAAGGCTCGGTGAATCCGAACACAAGGTCGCGCTGGCGGCTGCCGAGGCTCGCCTGTACAGACAGGGTTTCGCCCAATCCAAGAAAGTTGTTGGTGGCGTAGTTCAGCCCTACGAAGGCGCCGGCCAGTCCGCTGACGCCGCCCTGCAATCCGATGCTGTTCTTCCCTTTTTCCTTGACCTTGAGGGTCAGATCGACGGTGCCGGCTTTTTCGTCGAGATGGCGCTCGGTGGTGTTGTTGTCGTCGGGCTTGAGCTGCTCAAAATAGCCGAGCTGGTTCAGGCGTAGCAAACTTAGTTCCCAATAGCGCGAGTTGTAGATCTGGCCTTCTTCGAGCGCAACTTCGCGGCGGATGACTTTGTCGCGCGTGGTGGTGTTACCCACGAACTCGACGCGCCTCACATAGAACTGCTTGCCTTCGTCCACGTCGATTTCCATGTTGACGGTTTTCTTTTCGTCGTCGAACTTGGTGTCGGGAACGGAAGTGAAATTGATGTAGCCGGCTTCGCCATACGCCTTCCGCAGGTTCTCGAGGCCCTTGCCGACCTTTTCACGACTGAAGATGTCACCGTCTTTCATCGGGAACAGGCTGCGCAGAGCGGCCTGGTTCGAGATGGCTTTGTTGTTCTTAAAAGTGATGGCACCGAGGTGGTAGCGGTCGCCTTCCTCGATCGGCATGGTGATGTCGACCGATTTCCCCAACCCCGGCTGCAAGCCTGGGACGTGGAAGCCAGTGTGCCCGGTGTCGTGGATTTCAGTCTTCGGGTCGTCGACCAGCACCTTGAAATAGCCGCGGTTCTGGAATTCAGCGCGGACGCGTTCGGTGTCTTCCTCAAGTTTGGTGGCGTCGTAGGTCTTGGAAAAGATATTTTCCAGAAAAATCGAGCGCGGGACGCCAATCGGTTTCAGGTTCTTCATGGCCGCACGTAGCGTCCGGTCGTTGATGTGCTTGTTCCCTCGGAAGCGTATGTGCCCGACCTTGACTTTCGGTCCTTCGCGGATGACGAAGGTGAGTCCGACGGCCGCAGGCGGGATGGGCCGGATTTCGGTGCGAATGGTAGCGAACTGACGGCCGTGCTCGGCCAGCAGTTGTTTCAGGGTGACTTCGGCCTTCTTGATCTTGGTTGGGTCGTATTGGTTCTCAACCGCGAGTCCGACCTTACGGTCCTTAAACCGGTCCAGCACATCGCTGGTGGAAACGGCGTTCAAGCCGGTGTAGTTGATTTCGCGGATGGTCGGCCGTTCTTTGAGGTAGATGTGGAGGATCCAGCCCTTGGCGCTCTGTTCGCGCTCGAAGCGGATGTCCTCGAAGTAGCCTGCGTTCCACAGGGCGTTAAAGTCGCGCTCGACGGCGGCCGTGTCATACACGTCGCCCGGCTTGCTGAAGATCCGGGCCTTGACAGTTTCGGCGGGAATGCGGCGGTTACCGTGAACCTTGATCTCGACAATCAGATCCTGCTGCCCGAAAACGGGGGCTGCCATGACCAGCAGCACGAGCAAAACGAGCAGCCGGTTCAAGACAGCGCCGCACCACCAAACGGCTGTGGTGGAAGAAGATAGAGACGAGACAGCGTGTCTCTGCCTCTGCGGGCCCATGTCGTGGCCGAGTCGCGGGGCACACACAGGAATAGCCTGATGACGGCGATGAATCGCAACTACCTCGAAAAACTAGAGTCTAGGAAAACGCCAATTATACGGTAGAGAGTGAGAACCGTCCAAGTCAGGGACGAAATTCACTGCAAGAGTCACGCCCGAAAAAGTTCTACCTCAATACAGACGGAATAGAACGTCGCCGCGTTGCCCATGTCAGTAAGTTTTTCTGAGGTTAGCACATTGATATTGGTGCCGCCGGGACTAAATCGAGCCCAATCGAGCCGGGCGGCCACTACTCCCGGAGGCACCGAACCGTCGATTCGAGAGCTATCGACTCGGGCCTGGAGAACGATCTGACCGCGGGAGTTGAAGGCGCGAACGCGGTCGCCATCGCGGACGCCGCGAGCCTCAGCATCGGTGGGATGCATCTCAAGATCCCCGATCCCTGGTTCCATCTGGCGGACGGACGGAAGGTTGGCGAATGACGAGTTAAGATGGTTGTCCGGCTTGCGGGCAAGAAGTTCGAGCGGGAAGCCTGCGGCTTTCGATCCGTGGCGCGATTCTTCTGGGGGAGTGAAGGCAACGACTGGATCGAGCCCCTGACGCTTCAGAGTTTCGCTGTAAAACTCCGCTTTACCGCTAGGCGTGGGAAAGTTGCCCTGGGCGAAGGGGAGGAAGGGTGCTGTATCCGCGGCCGCGTTTCCATCCTTCTCGATATTCTGGTTATTGAAATTCAGCCGGATGCGGTGCTCGCGTTCCAACCGATCGCGGGTGATTCCTTTGAGCCACGGATTGGGCGACTGCAAGGCGCGGTCGATCATGGAATCGACCGTTTCGCGGAAACAGTCGTCTTCAAACCCCATACGCTCCGCGAGCGCCCGGAACATCTCCACGTTAGACCGGCATTCGCCGACCGCATCCATGGCCTGATTGGAGACCTGGAGGTAGTAGTGGCCGTAAGCGGTCTGCAAATCTTTGTGCTCGAAAAAAGTTGTAGCGGGCAGCACGATGTCGGCGTAATCGGTAGTGTCGGTGAAGAACTGCTCGTGGACGACGGTGAAAAGGTCAGGGCGCTTCAATCCGCGGACGACTTCGTTGTGGTCGGGGCAAACCGCAGCGGGATTCGAGTTGTAGACGAACAGCGCCTGGATGGCGGGCGCGGTCAGTGAGTTCAGCGCGCTGCCAAGTCGCACCATGTTGACGATGCGGGCGGGGCGTCCCAGGGCTTTCTGCATCAACTCGGGCATTTCGAGCGCTGCGCGATTCAAACCGAAAGAACCGCTGACTGAGAGCTGGAGCCCACCGCCACATTCTTTCCATGATCCGATCAAGCAGGGCAGCATGGTGACCGCACGCATCGACATGCCGCCGCGATCGGAGCGCTGGATGCCGTAATTGACGCGGATCACGGACGGCCGCTGGGTGGCGTACTCGCGCGCCAGCTTGCGAATGTCGTCGG
>JAYUJG010000370.1:0-6352 GCA_043765355.1 Acidobacteriaceae bacterium
AAACGCTGCCAAATGCCAAGCAAAGCATAGTGCCAGCCGACGGGCGCAGGTAGGTTGTCAGTCAGCACGTTGCTATGAATGAGCGCCGGATCCGGATGCAGAAACACCGCCGCTAGCGCCCCAGCCCCTGTATAGAAAGCGCGCAGTCCCGCAGTCATCCAAAAAGCGATCTGCCAATCCGCTCGTAATTCAATCTTGCTCCACATTTGTTTGATCGAGACTCTGTTGCCGACTCCGCCGTAGCTGAGTCTGCCAGCCGCTGCGTTCTCCTTCGACCTTTGTTCCAGTCAGCTCCAGGCAGTTTACAGGTAGTGTCCCTTCGCCCCGCAATGCGCCCCACTGATATAGTAAGTTGTTTCCTGACGAATTCTGAACTCTGCTCTCATGCGCGAACGCACCGACTCCACCGCCATCATGATCGACAATGTTCTTCCTACCAAAGTTGATCCCAGTTCTCTCCGCTTTGAGTCGAACATGCGCGCTCTCGCCGACCTCGTAGCCCAGGTGCGCAATGAGGAGGAAAAGATTCGCGAAGGCGGAGGCGCAAAGGCGATCGAAAACCAGCACGCCAAATCTCGCTTCACCGCTCGCGAGCGCATCAACCTGCTGGCCGACCCCGGCTCTTTTTTTGAACTTGGTCTCTACGCCGCCCACAAAATGTATGAAGAATGGGGCGGTGCCCCCGCCGCTGGGGTC
This sequence comes from Acidobacteriaceae bacterium, assembly GCA_043765355.1. Taxonomy (GTDB): domain Bacteria; phylum Acidobacteriota; class Terriglobia; order Terriglobales; family Acidobacteriaceae; genus Acidiflorens. The sequence continues at coordinate 697 of JAYUJG010000370.1, forward strand.
ATCACCGGACTGGCGCGAGTCCAAACCCGTATGGTCATGCTGATCGTGAACGACGCCACCGTAAAAGCGGGCGCGTTCTTTCCGATGACTGCGAAGAAAGTGATCCGCGCGCAAAATATCGCGATTGAAAATCGCATCCCGACGATCTATCTTGTCGACTCGGCGGGAGTTTTCCTTCCGCTACAGGAAGATGTGTTCCCTGACACTGACGATTTCGGACGTGTGTTTCGCAACAATGCCGTCATGTCGGCCCTGGGCATCCCGCAGATCGCCGCCATCATGGGCATGTGCGTCGCCGGAGGCGGATATCTTCCCGTAATGTGCGATCACGTTCTGATGACGGATGGCAGCGGCCTCTTCCTCGCTGGTCCGGCGCTCGTGCAAGCAGCCATCGGACAAAAAGTTTCAGCCGAAGAACTGGGCGGCGCCGCCATGCACTCGGCCATCAGCGGCACCGTCGATTTCCGCGAACCGAACGACGAGGCGTGCATTGCCCGCATCCGTTCGCTGATCGAAAAATGGGGTTACCGCCGCCAGTCTCTTTGGGATCGTAAAAAGCCCGTCGATCCGGCGATGCCCGCCGAAGAAATCTACGGCGCCTACGATGCTTCTCCTGCGCGTCCGTATGACATGAAGGAAATCATCGCGCGGATCACGGACGAAAGCCGTTTCGACGAATACAAATCTGAATACGGCAAAACCCTGATCTGCGGCTACGCGCGCATTGGAGGCTTCGCGGTAGGCATCGTGGCGAACCAAAAACTCCATGCGCAACAGACCGACCACGAAGGCCGCAAGCGCGTCGAGTTGGGCGGCGTCATCTACACCGAGTCAGCGGAAAAAGCCGCCCGCTTCATCATGGATTGCAATCAAAACCTGATTCCGCTCGTGTTCTTGCACGACGTAAACGGATTCATGGTGGGCCGCGATGCCGAGTGGAGCGGCATCATCAAGGCTGGCGCGAAGATGGTGAATGCGCTGTCGAATTCCGTCGTTCCAAAAATTACTGTGATCGTCGGTGGCTCTTTCGGTGCCGGGCACTATGCCATGTGCGGCAAGGCGTTCGATCCGCGCTTTGTATTCGCGTGGCCCACCGCGAAATATGCAGTGATGAGCGGAGATGCCGCCGCTGGCACGCTGGTGGAAATCAAGGTGAAACAACTGGAACGCAGCGGGAAGAAGCTGAGCGACGAAGAAAGAAAAGAATTGTTCGATTCCACGAAGAAAACTTACGACGAGCAAACCGATCCCCGTTACGGCGCGGCGCGTCTCTGGATCGACAAAATAATCGACCCGATGGAAACGCGGCAAGCGATCACGCAGGCGCTCGAAGCGGCGTCGCTGAATCCGGATGTGCCGGAGTTCAAAGTGGGGGTTCTGCAAACATGATTTCATGTTTTGCGGATACACACGCATGAACGCGAGCCCCACGAGCTACGCGGTGATTGGCAGGCGAACGAAGACACTGGTGTTGATCAGGCTGTTGAGCGTCGCGATTTCATTCGGCTGGCTGTTTCTCTGGAAACGAAACGTCAACATTCGCAGCGAGCAATTGCGAAACGTGCCTGTAGTTGTCAATCGGGACGGTTCCGCCGGTTGGGATGCTCCGGGATGGTACGAACCTCCGGGAGGCATCACCATTCTGTTTCGATGCGGTGCGATCGTCCTCGCAATTGGATTTGTTTCTTATCTTGTCGACCGCAGCAAGAGCAGAAGTAAACTGCAACTTTAAATGCCACAACAAATAAAACTCGTGGAGTGTCCGCGCGATGCATGGCAGGGATTGAAGGGCCAGCTACCATTGGACCTCAAGGTTAGTTATCTTCAGGCCCTGATCAGCGCCGGCTTCAAGCACATCGACGCCGTCAGCTTTGTCTCTCCGAACGCCGTCCCGCAGATGGCCGACTCTGAAGAAGTTCTGAAAGAACTTCACGCGCCTGACGATGTGGAAATCATCGGTATCGTGGTCAATGAAAAAGGCGCGCAGCGAGCGATTGCGACCGGAGCCGTGCGCACTCTTGGCTTCCCCTACTCGATCTCGCCGACGTTTCTGCAGAACAATCAACGGCAGGCGCTCGAAGACGCCATCGAAGAACTGGAAAAAATCGAGAAGAAAGCCGATGAAGCTGGACTCAGTACTGTTGTCTATATCTCAATGGCTTTCGGCAACCCATATGGCGACGACTGGAGCGTTGACGAAGTTGTCGCCGCATGCGGCCTGCTAGAGGCGCAAGAGATTCGCATGATTTCCCTCGCGGACACAGTAGGTGTTGCGCCACCCCAGAAAATAAAAGAAGTGGTCTCGGCCGTGATGGCTGAGTACTCTTATCTGGAAATCGGAATCCACCTGCACAGCAGGCCGGATCAGGCCGCTGCGAAGATCGTCGCCGCCTATGAAGCTGGCTGTCGCCGCTTTGACTCCGCCATCGGCGGCCTTGGCGGATGCCCCTTCGCGCAGGATGATTTGGTCGGAAATATTCCGACGGAAGCGGTGATAGAAATTTTGCGTGGTTGCGGTGCGCAGATGCCGGCGATCAAATCGCTCGACGCGCTCTTAAGAGCGTCGGCGGAGATTGGCGCGCGATACACGACTTCAACCGCTGCGGACTGATTGCATCGCATGGACTACAAAACACTCAAACTCGAGTATGACTCTGGCGTCGCTATTCTCACCCTCAACCGTCCTGAGAAGCGCAACGCCGTCAGTTATGAATTGATTGCCGATCTGATTCGCGCGCTGGAGGAAGTAAGAAATTCTTCCGCGAGGATCTTGATTTTGACCGGGGCAGGGAAGGCGTTTTGCTCGGGCATGGATCTGGACAACCTGAAGTCTCTGATCGGACGCACTCCAGAACAGAATCTCGAAGACTCGCGAACCATGGTTAACCTGTTTCGTTCGCTCTACGAGTTTCCGAAGCCGACGATTGCCGCGGTGAATGGCGCGGCCATCGCGGGCGGCACGGGGATCGCTTTACTCTGCGACTTCACGCTCGCGGTGCCAGAAGCCAAATTTGGCTATACGGAAGTCCGGATCGGATTCGTGCCTGCCATCGTTGCAACTTTTTTGCTGAGGCAGGTCGGAGAAAAAATTGCCCGCGACCTTCTGCTTACGGGCCGCATCTTCGATGCCGCGGAAGCATTGCGGCTGGGCTTGGTCAAAGAAATCGTGCCGCCTGAGAAATTACTGGATCGGGCGCGCGAACTGGCTGCGGAGTTGGCGGAAAACAGTCCGCTTTCGCTGTTCCACACCAAGCGTCTGCTGACCGAACACGCCCGCGCCGAACTGGACGTGCAAGTTGAAGCCGCGATCCGCGAAAACGCGGGGATTCGCGAGAGCGCCGATTTTCGCGAAGGAGTCGAGTCGTTTCTGGAAAAACGCAAGCCCAAATGGACGGGGCGATGAAGCGAGCAGCGACCCGAACGGCGAGTGTTTTGCAAGCATCGATGTCTGCTACTGTAAATAAAACTCAACCGATCGCGAATGAAACGCGCATCCGCGCGCGCTATGCGGAAACCGACCAGATGGGCGTCGTCTATCACGCCAATCATTTCATCTGGTTCGAGGTGGGGCGCGTGGAACTGCTGCGGCAATTGGGGTTCAGCTACAAAGATATGGAGCGCGAAGACGACTGTTTCATCGCGGTCGTCGACGCCCACTGCCGCTACAAGGCCGCGGTGCACTATGATGACGAGGTCGTCGTGCGGACGTATCTGAAGCATGTGCGGCCGAAAGTGATTCACTTTGGCTACGAATTGCGAAGAGCGGACACGCGGGAGTTGCTGGCTGAAGGCGAGACGATGCATGTGGTGGCGAATTCGGAGATGAAGCCGCGCGCGTTGCCCGAGAAATATTTGACTGTGTTCCGGGCCGCGGTCGGCAGCCCCTAAAACGACCGCTTTAACTGAGAACTGAGAACCGAGAACCGAGAACTATCTGTGAGAGCTCTGCACATTAACGGAAACGATCTGACCCTCGAGGCGGTGCGCGAAATCGCCGTCGGCAAACAGCCTGTGATTCTCGATCCCGATGCGCGGGAAGCCGTAAACCGTGCCCGCGCCGTCGTTGATGCACTCGTTGCCGGCAATAAGATTTCTTATGCGATCACCACTGGCGTCGGCAAGCTGAGCGATGTGCACATCGTGGGCGATCAGGTCCGTGAGCTGCAAGTGAATCTCGTGCGTTCGCACGCCGTCGGAGTTGGCGAGCCGCTCGCGATCGCAGATACGCGCGCGATGATGGTCTTGCGCGCCAACTCGCTGGCGAAAGGCTATTCGGGAGTGCGCGCCATCACCATCGACACCATCTGCGAAATGCTGAATCGTGGTGTAACGCCAATGGTTCCGTCGCAGGGCAGCGTGGGAGCAAGCGGTGACCTCGCTCCGCTGGCGCATCTGGCCCTCGCTTTGATTGGCGAGGGTGAATGCTTCGATGAAAAGGGAGGTCGCATCCCGAGCCTCGAGGCGCTCAAGCGCGCACAGATCAAGCCGCTGGTGCTGGAAGCGAAAGAAGCGGTGTCGCTCATCAATGGCACGCAAGCGATGCTGGCCATCGGCGCGCTGATGCAGCTCGCAGCCGAGACGCTGGTTGATACCGCCGACGTCATCGGCGCGATGGCGTGCGATGCGCTCAAGGGAACCAACGTCGCCTTTGATGAGCGCATTCAGCAAGCTCGTCCTCATGCCGGGCAGATCAAGACTGCGGCGAACCTGCGGCGGCTGCTCGAGCAAAGCGAAATTCGCGAATCGCATCGCGATTGCGGCCGCGTGCAAGACGCCTATTCGCTGCGCTGTATTCCCCAGGTGCATGGCGCGGTGCGCGACACGCTCGCGCATTGCCGCATGGTCTTCGAGACCGAGACGAACTCGGCGGTCGATAACCCGCTCGTATTTGTGAAGAATCCGAAGGCACTGGATGGCGAGGGCGAAGTGCTTTCGGGCGGAAATTTTCACGGCGAGCCGTTGGCCTTCGCGCTCGATTTCCTCGCGATTGCGTTGAGTGCGCTCGCCGGCATCAGCGAGCGGCGGCTGGAGCGCATGGTGAATCCCGCGCTCAGCGAGGGTTTGCCGCCATTTCTTGCACCGGGTGCTGGAATGAACTCCGGCTTCATGATGCCGCAAGTGACGGCCGCCGCGCTGGTCAGCGAGAACAAAGTGCTGGCGCATCCGGCGTCGGTCGATTCGATTACTACTTCAGGGAACAAAGAAGATTTCGTTTCGATGGGCATGACTGCGGCGAACAAGCTGAAGCGAGTGGTTGACAACACCCGCAACACTCTGGCCATCGAGGCCATGGCGGCGGCACAGGCGATTGATTTCCTCGCGCCGCTGAAAACCTCCAAGCCATTGCAGCAGGCTCATGCGGCGATCCGAGCGGTGTGTGCGACGATGCAGAAAGACCGTGTGATGTATCAGGACTTCGCGCGCATCGCGGAGATGATCGCCAGCGGAAAATTGGCTGAAGTCGTGCGGTAGTCGTGCGCTAGATGATCCCGCGCCAAGACACCCGCGCCGCCCGACGCTACAAAACTTTGCGAAGCGCGAATGTTTTGCGCAAGAGCGAACGTTTCTTGCGGCTTGTCTCGCGGGTTGCGCCGCCACAGAATCGCGTTTACGTCCACCGCCGAATGCATTAGACTCATTGAGCTTCTCGCCTCTT
>JAYUJG010000371.1:0-7097 GCA_043765355.1 Acidobacteriaceae bacterium
GTTTCCTAGCATCCAAAGTGAAAGTCGACCTGCGGGGTTGGTGATGGTGGTAACCGATTTTTGAACCAATGCCGAATGAACGGGGACTCGACTCGCAAAAAGATCCGGTGTGCTACGTTCCGTCATGCGGAAAAGCCTAAAGGGTCGCGGCGGGTTCCCACCGTCTGAGACGGGTTCATTCTCGGCCCACCACACGGCGCAGCGGGTCGGCTTTTTCAGCTGTCAGCAGTCAGCCCTCAGTAGCACCTCAATCCCCGGTCGTTCGATACGGGGATCATGAAATCCGGCAGATTCCACTGATAGCTGATAGCTGGAGGCTGAGAGATGACGGCGGTTTCCTGCTAGACTCTCTTAAGTTACTCAGCTTGCTTTTGGAGCATCCAACTTACCGTGTTCCCTCGACTCTTTCACATTGGCAGCTTCTACCTGCCCACCTATGGCGTGCTGGTGGCCTCAGGCGTCCTGATCGGGCTTTGGATCAGCGTCCGGAATTCCGAGAAGCAGGGCATCAACGGTGACGACGCCTGGAATCTTGGCATCCTCGTTGTGCTCGCCGGAATCATTGGCGCGAAGATTCTTTACATCATCAACGACTGGAGTTCCTACGCCAACAACTGGCGTGAAATTTTCAGCCTCAACACACTGCAGGCGGGCGGTGTATTTTCCGGCGGCCTGATTGCCGCGCTCCTGGTGGGAGTTTGGTACATGCGGCGTCATCGCATGCCGGCCTTGCGCACCCTGGACGGCATCGCTCCCGGAGTGGCGTTTGGGCACGTCCTGGGACGTTTTGGCTGTTTCTCCGCCGGTTGCTGCTACGGCAAACCAACCAGTCATTTCTGGGGTGTTACTTTCACCAATCAATTGGCGCATGACGTCAGCGGGACGCCACTTGGCAATAGTATTGAACCAACGCAATTGATCGAAGCCGCCGCCGAGTTTTTCAATTTTTTACTGCTAATGTGGCTCCTTAAGCGCAAGCGGTTCGACGGGCAGATATGGGGGACGTTCATGATCCTCTACGGTTTCGAACGCTACTTCATCGAGTTTTTGCGCGACGATCCGGGACGCGGCGAAGTCTTCGGCGGAATTATGACGGGCACGCAGCTAATTTCAATTTGCCTGGTGATCGGTGGCGGATTGATTTGGTGGCTGAAGAGCGGCACCCAGCCTCCGGTCCTCAGCCCTCAAAAATCGGGCTCGGGCGTTTAAGCCACCGCCGGGCGGACTCCTTGATTCACGCACTTTGCCAAAGGAATCTCCGATTAAGTTCTCCCGTGAACCTCTGTCCCCCTGTGTCCTCTGTGGTTGCGCTCTTCGTCGGACACTTAATCAGAGCCTTCCAGAGGGTGGGGAGCCGCATCCGCATCCACATCCTCTCCGGCCTTTTCGTTCGCCCCAGTTGCACCGCCCCCCTTCCAACGTGGATACTGAATACCATCCACCATGAACACAAATCTTTCTTCCTCCGCCCCGTCTCTACTGGATTCAGATTGCCTGGTCGCGGTCGTTCTCGACCGCGGTGAAAAAGACAAGCCCGTTTTCTCCGTCGAATCGTCCGACGCCGCTGTGCGCGACGCCGCCAAAGACGTAATCGCCAGCGGCGAAGTCACCGCTAAATTATTTGAAACCACGCTCCTGCACAGTCCCTCCGGCTTAAAAGCAAAACGCCTGCTCCTGATCGGCGGCGGCAAAGGCCAGATTTTTTCGGCAGCGGAATTACGCAAGATCGCCGGCACTGCCGTCCGCACTCTCAAGGCGAAAAACATCCGCAGCTTCGCGATGGTCGTTCCCGAAACCGCCGTTCCCGCCCCCGATGGCGTGCGCGCCATCGTGGAAGGCGCCTTTGTCGGCAACTTCGATCCCGGCTATTACAAGAGCGACCGCAACAGCAATAGCGATGGCAAGAATAAGGACCAGAAAATCGACGCCATCACCATCGTCGTGCAAAAAGACGCGCAGGGCGATGCCAAAGGGCTGGACGGCACCTTGCAAGCCGCCCGCATCGTTGCCGAGTCGCAGAACTTTACTCGCGATCTGGTCAACGAGCCCTCCAACCGCATGACCCCAACCATGATGGCCGAGCGCGCGAAAAAGATGGCCTCCGAAGTCGGCCTCAACTGCGAAACCTACGGCCCCGACAAAATAAAAGCCCTCAAGATGGGAGCATTCTGGGGAGTGGCGCAGGGATCGGACGAGCCTCCAGCTCTCATCGTGTTGCGCTATGATCCGGTGGGCGCAGTCGATAAAGTTCACCTCGGCCTGGTCGGCAAAGGCGTAACCTTCGACACCGGCGGCATCTCCATCAAGCCCGCCGACGGCATGGAGAAGATGAAGTACGACATGGCCGGAGCGGCAACGATGATGGGCGCGATGCGGGCGATCGCCTTGCTCAAGCCCAAAGTGAAAGTCACCGCCGTCATCTGCGCCACCGAAAACATGCCTTCCGGCAAAGCGCAAAAGCCGGGAGACGTGCAGATCGCGATGTCCGGCAAGTCGATCGAAATCATCAACACCGACGCCGAAGGCCGGTTGATCCTTGCCGACGGCCTCAGCTACGCCCGCCAACTCGGCTGCACCCACCTGGTCGACGCCGCCACGCTAACCGGAGCGGTAGTCGTCGCGCTGGGTTATGTAAACGCCGGAATTTTCGCCAGCGACGATCAGATGTTCGAGCGCTTCGACAAAGCCAACAAACTCGCCGGCGAAAAAATGTGGCGTTTGCCCCTCGACGACGAATACAAAGAAAACCTCAAATCCAACATCGCCGACATGGTCAACGCCGGCAGCCGCTGGGGCGGCGCCATCTTCGCCGCCATGTTCCTGAAAGAATTCGCCGAAGACACGCCCTGGATCCACCTCGACATCGCCGGCACCGCGTGGATGGAAGACAACAAACCCTGGATCGCCAAAGGTCCGTCTGGAATAGCGCTGCGCAGTCTGGTGGAGTTCGTAAAGGGCTGGAGTGCGTAGGGCACTTCGCCGAGTCAGATTCGCGGTGGGCACACAATCGGAATCACGTCTCTTCCATTTCGCCGATAAACGCGAAAATCCCTCTCGTCGATCGTCAGCACCGGCAGATTGTCGTGAATCTCAGTCATGCGAATGAGACACAAATCCGCAAGGTCTGGAGTACGGTCCTCGTAACGCTGAGCCAGGCCGGCTACTTCCTCAAGGTTTCTCGATAAGTCAAACGCAATCTTCAAAAAACCTTGGCGTATCAGGCCCAGCACCCAATCCGTTGACCCTACTTGAAAGCCAGCCTCGCTCAGCACGGCTTCACACGTCAGCAACGGCTCCGAAACTGTTCGCGCGATCTCAAGCGCCCATCGGTGGTGCCGGTCATCTCGATTCAGAAGCGCCACAATCAGCCCGGTATCGGCAATGCCTCTCATTTTTTGGAATAGCCTTTACGCGACGAAAGGTCGGGCGGTCCAGACATGATACCCGCGTAGCGCATGAAGGGCTTGTCGCCCGTCTCCCGCTTGGCGCGCTCGAGTTGTTCGCGAACCAAACGACCAACGGGCACCCCCGTCTTGCGAGCAGTGCTCTTGAGCCACTCGGCTAGCTCCTCGGTAAGACGAATCGTAATTGTGTCACTCATATCTGTAGATTGTAACCCACTTCTGCTCTCATGTGTTACATTACACTATAATGCAGCGCGCACTCCATGGATCTCCCCGCCAAAATCCGCAGCCTGCCCACCTCGCCCGGCGTCTACCTCTACAAGAACGCCGAAGGCGACGTCATCTACGTAGGCAAGGCCAAGAACCTGCGTTCCCGCGTCTCTTCCTATTTCCATGAAGGCCGGTGGGAAGACGCCAAGACCGGCACGCTCGTTCGCGAGGCCGTCGACGTCGACTACATCGTAGTGGCCAACAATCGTGAAGCGCTGGCTCTGGAAAATCACCTCATCAAGCAGCGCCAGCCTCGCTTCAACATCCTGCTGCGCGACGACAAGACCTATCCCTATGTGAAGCTGACCATGGGCGAGCGCTTTCCTCGCGTCTACGTTACCCGTCGCCTTCGAAAAGACGGCAGCCTCTACTACGGTCCCTACTTCCCGACCAACCTCGCTTATCGCGTCGTCGATCTGATTCATCGCCACTTCATGGTCCCGTCCTGCAAAGTGGACTTGACCCGCAACCATCCGCGTCCCTGCCTGCAGTTCTATATCAAGCGCTGCCTCGGCCCCTGCGTGAAAGAGCTCACCACACCCGAGACCTACGCCGAAGCCGTGCACGACGTAAAGCTCTTGCTCGAAGGCCGCCAGACCGACTTGGTGAAATCCCTGCGCGAGCGCATGTCCGAAACCGCCGAAGCCCAGGAGTTCGAGCGCGCAGCCAGATACCGCGACCTCATCTCGACCGTCGAGCAACTACAAGAGAAGCAGCGCATCGCGTCTGTCGAAGGCGACGACGCCGACGTTTTCGGATACCACTACGAAAACCAGATGCTAGCCGTAAACCTCTTCCATATGCGCGCAGGAAAAGTTCTGGATCGCCGCGAATTCTTCTGGGAAGACCTGCCAGAATTTGCCACCGACCACGTAGCGACGGACGCCCTCGTCCGTCCCGGCGAGCAAAGCTCGCTAGCCGCAGACTCCTTCCATCCCGCCGAATTCTTCTCCGCTCTGCTCAAGCAGCTCTACCTGGCCCAGCCCTACGTTCCCAGAAACATCTACATCCCAGTGGACTTCGAAGACCGCGAAGAACTGGAAGATGCCCTGGGCGAGCAACTCGTGAGCGCAGGCGGACGAGCCACGCGAGTCCACATCGACGTGCCGCAGCGCGGAGAAAAACGCGAACTCATCGATCTCGCCGGCACTAATGCCAAGCAGTCCTACGATCAGCGCTTCCGCGTTATGAAACCGAACTCCCGCATCATTCAGGAAGCCCTGCGAGATGCGCTGGCCCTCCCTGAAAGACCAAAGCGCGTCGAGTGCTTCGACATCAGTCATATTCAAGGAGCCGAAACCGTCGCTTCGATGGTGGTTTGGGAAGACGGCAAAATGAAGAAATCCGACTACCGGAAATTCATCATCAAGACGGTTGCAGGAGTCGATGATTTTGCCTCCATGCGCGAAGTGGTCACCCGCCGTTACAAACGCCTTTCTGAGGGGAAAAAAGACATGCCAAGCCTGGTCCTGATCGACGGCGGCCTCGGACAACTCCACGCCGCTGCGCAGGCCCTGGAAGCGATCGAAATCATCAACCAGCCCCTTGCCGCCATCGCAAAACGCGAAGAAATCATTTATGTCTATGGACAGGAAGATGAGCCGGTCGTTCTCGATCATCATTCTCCTGTGCTGCATCTTGTACAAATGATTCGCGACGAAGCGCATCGCTTTGCCGTAACCTTCCATCGCAAGCGTCGCCAGACTCGCGACCGCGCCACCGAGCTGCGAGAAATCCCCGGAGTAGGCGAGTCCACCACCCGCCGTCTGCTGGAACATTTCGGCAGCCTGCAAGCCGTGAAGCAAGCGGACGTGGCGGCTCTATCCGCAGTGGTCACCAGAACACAGGCGCACGCAATCTTGGCGCATTTCAACCATGGAAGCAGCACCTAGCCGCTAAATTCCCCAGCGCCATTTGGCAAAAGGCAAGCGTGGCGCACAGTGGCGCCCTTTCTACACCGGCGAACTCAACATCTGCTCTATCGCCATTCTAAGGCGGAACAGCCTTGGAACAGCCTGGCCTGACGGTTGCGCAGGCCAGTCTCGTGATATTCTGGCGCGCAACGAGCTGCGAACCCAGCACGGAGCCCATGCATCCCGGCTTTTCCATAAGGAGAAACACCGAATTATGTTATCCCACTGTAGGTATACGTTCGCGCGCGCAGCGGCCGTTTCGGCGCTGTTCGTGCTCGCGTCCTCGGTCCCGATTTTCGCTGCCGACGCGCCGTCTCGTCAGCAGTCAAGGAAGCGGCCCCGACGCGGGTCGCTTTTTTCATTTTCCGGAGAGCTCCAACGGATCAATGATGAAATCTATGCCGTCTGCTAGCGTCCTGGTTGATTGTGATGAAAGAGAGTCCCGCCCCTCGCTTCGCGATAGGACGGGGCAACCTCGCTAGCGCCCGTCGGCGGCGGTTAGCTTCGTGGCGCGGAACGACTTCACCACAATCTGATTCGGCTGCATACCAACAGGAATGATCGTCAGCAGCGAATATTCAGACGGCTCGAATTTCTTGTCCGGCTGGCGCTTCTGAATTACCGCCAGATCTCCAGAGCCAGAGTCGAGCACCAGCAGATAATTCTGATTCTGCGACAGCGCCAGTGCGTCGGGATGCGTCCCTACCGGGAGATAGGCAATCACCTTACCCACATCAATGTCGTACACGGCGATGTTATTCGAGCCGAAGTTAGAGACGTATAAGCGCGAGTTATCGAGAGAGACTACGCCGCGTGTAGGCTGCTCGCCAATTAAATAACTCCCCAACACTTCATTGCCGGTCGTCTCGATGATCGATATGCTGCCAGCCTCGAAGTTGAAAGCAACCAACTCTCCACCGTCGGGTTTCAGCGCAAGACTTGCGGGAAACTTTCCAACATCGAGTAGGGCCAGCAGTGCGTCGCTCTGCGTCGCATTCTTGAGCGCAATGCTGGCAACCTGCCCAGACCCCGAACAGGAAACGAATGCTTTACTCGAGTCCGGCAGGATGGCAATGTCTTCGGGATGAATACAGATGCCGATGGCGGCTCGGACCGCAAGGCGGGCAGTGTCAATGATCGAAACCGAGTTGTCGGCGCGATTGGTCACGACCACCGTCGCTCCGTCAGGCGAAACACGCGCTAGTCCCGGGCTTCCCCCTACATGAAGCGTCGCCACCACCGCGCGCCGGTCCAGATCGAGAACCGAAACATTGTCCGACCCGGAGTTGGCGACGAAAGCTCTGTGACCGTCAGGCGAGACGTCAATAAAGTAGGGACGTCCAAAAACGCCGATGGTGGCGACAATTCTATTTTGCTCAGCATCGATCACACTCACATTCGACGCCGCTGTATTGACGACATACACTTCGTTCCGCTTCGGATTCGCCGCCAGGCCGGTCGGCTCGCCGCCCACCTGCAGCGTCCGTACCACCCGAAAACTTTGCAGATC
>JAYUJG010000372.1:0-8146 GCA_043765355.1 Acidobacteriaceae bacterium
GCGGGCCGTCATTCCGAATAACCCGAGCAGCAACACTACCGGGAACAAGTAGGCTGAAGAAAAAGAACTAGCTCTCACGCTGAGCGATCATACCGCAAAGTAGAAGGGGTCCCGGATCGCGGCCACCGTTCAACAATCACGAGATGACTGTAGTATCGTCAGTTCTCCAATTGAGCGATGAGACCTAGCCATTCCCATAAACCGATCCGGCTATTCCTGGTCGCACTGCTCTGCGCGGCTGGGGTTTGGCTATATGCGATCCGTGTGTTGATCCCGCATCAGATGTCGGACGCATTGGCGCATCACCGGCCAATTGGGAATCTTTCCGATCTTTATCCGCGATGGCTCGGCGCAAAAGAACTCCTGCTGCGTGGACGCGATCCCTACAGTCCCGAAGTGACTCGCGAGATTCAGCAGGGCTATTACGGCCGTCCCCTCGACCAAGCGCGGCCCGGAGAGCCAAAAGATCAGCAGGGATTTGCCTACCCCGTCTATGTCGAGTTCTACCTTGCGCCCACCATTCAACTTCCGTTTGAGACGGTCCGACGAGGATTCTGCTGGGTCATGTTCGCGCTCACCGTGGCAAGCGTTCCGCTGTGGCTGCGAGTGCTGCGCTGGTCGCCGCCGCAGTGGACGCAGGCGAGCCTGATTGTCTTCACAGTCGGCAGCCTGTCCGTCATGCAAGGCGTCAAGCTGCAGCAAATGACGCTGCTAGTGGCTGCTTTGGTGGCGGTTGCGATGGCACTGCTCACGTCGGACCGCCCTATCGCCGCCGGTATTGTGTTGGCCCTCGCCACTATCAAGCCGCAGCTGGTCTTTTTGTTGCTGTTCTGGTTGATGATCTGGACCCTCGCCGACTGGCGCCGCCGATATCGCTGGGCCGCATCCTTCATGGGAACGATGGCCATCCTGTTTGCCGCTTCGGAATGGTATCTGCCGCATTGGCTGTATCGCTTCTTGCAAGCGATACACCGATACCAGAACTACAGCGACGCCGTTTCGATTTTGGACAAGCTGTTGACGGCTCCCTGGGGATCGTTGCCGCGAGCGCTCGCCGTCGCCGCGACGGTTTATTTGGTTTGGAAAAACCGCCGAATTGCCGCACACGGCACCACGTTCGCTGTCATGGCTGCCCTCGTCCTGGCCGTGACCGTTATCGTCACTCCAAGCTTCGCTCTTTATAACCAAGTCATACTTTTGCCCGCGATGCTCCTACTGGCGCGCGACTGGCGACTTCTCTGGATCCGGAATCGCACGAGCCGCGTGCTTCTGAGCCTTGTGGCAATTGCTCTTTGCTGGCAATGGCTCACCAGCATTGTGCTGACAGGACTATCCTTCTTTTTGCCACTCGTGACCATCGAACCGGCCTGGGCTCTCCCTCTTTGGACAGTTCATTTCCTGTCCGTGATAGTGGCGGGGCTGGTCCTCATGGTGGGCTATCACGCGACTTTTGGTGCCCCAGCAACGTCCGTTACGTCGTAGAATGCTTGAGGAGCCTGTGCCACCCCCTTTGGCACGAAGGCCGTAGGAGAGTTCAGGGTACATGTCGGCTTCGTCGCATTCGGGCATCTCCAGCATTTTTCCCATCGCGATTTTTGTCTCGGGCAGCGATCAGCAGACGCTGTCGCTGAATCACACGCCTTATACGGTGGGGCGCAAGGTCGATCGCGATCTGGTGATTGCCGATCCGCGGGTGTCGCGCGAGCACGCCACGATCGTGGCTGAAGACGGCGTTTTTTTTGTCGTCGACCTGGGCAGCAAACACGGAACTTTCGTTAACGGCGAGAAGGTGGATCGCCACAAGCTGCAGCGCAATGACCGGCTGGAGTTTGGGGCGCGCGACGTTGCTTATCTGATTTTTCATCCGCTGCATACCACGTCAAATACGGCGCGGGAATTCCTCAGCCAGATCTCGGGTATTCAGATTGCCCCCGAAGCCAGTGACCTCGAGAAGCTCACGCTCTTCATGGATGCGGCGCGCAAGCTTAATACCATCGGCGTGCTGGATGAAATCCTGGTGACATTGCTGGAAGCCACGCTGAAACTGACGCGCGCCGAACGCGGATACATCTTTCTACGCGATCAGGATGGGACGCTCACGCTTGCCGCGGGGCGCAATTCGAAAAGCGAGCCGCTGCTCGACGACAAGACGATTTCGCGGTCGGTGCTGGAAGGCGCGTTGACCACGAACTCCGAATACCTGGTCACTGACACGAGTCAGATGCTCGATGTGAAGGAGCGGCAAAGCATTGTTGCTTTCGACCTGCGAACCGTGATTTGTATGCCGTTGCGCAAGCCGCTGGTGCAGACCACGCGCGACGGTCAGAAGGCTGGCGGGGAAGTGATGGGGGCGCTCTATGTGGATTCGCGTTTCGCGTCGCGCGATATTACCAGCGTCAGCCATGACATTCTGCGGGCGATCGCGACAGAAGCGGCGCAGTTGATCGAAAACGCGCGTCTGGTGCAGGCCGAAGAAGCCGGACGCCGTTATCAGCAGGAACTGGGAATCGCCGCGTCGATTCAGCAGCGGCTATTGGCAGTGACTCTTCCCGAAGTTCCGTTTGCGCGCGTCAACGGACGCAACATGTCTTGCAAAGAAATCGGCGGCGATTTTTTCGAGGCGGTGAATACGCCGCAGGGTCTCGCGGTGGTGCTGGCCGACGTGAGCGGCAAGGGAGTCTCGGCGGCGCTGCTGGCTTCCATTCTGCAGGGGATGGTCTATTCGCAGCTAATTTCAGGGATGCCGCTGGTGGAGATTGTCGACGCCGTCAATCGCTTTTTCACCTATAAACACATTGGTGAGAAGTACGCGACCATGATCATCACGCGGCTGCGCAGCGATGGCGATCTGGAATACGTGAACTGCGGCCACGTTCCGCCGGTGTGGATTTGCGGCAACGAAGTGCTGCGGCCGTCGCATGGCAACCTGCCGGTGGGCTTGCTGGCGGACGCTACTTATTCGAGCGATCGCTGCCAGATGCGGCCTGGGGACCGGCTCATTCTAGTAACCGACGGCGTGACGGAAGCAGAGAACGCTCGCGGAGATATGTTCGACAACGAGCGACTGGAAAGCGTGGCGGGGAAAAGTTCTTCGATGGAAGATGTGTTTACCGCCGTGGCGGATTTTTGCGGAGGCACTCCGCTGAATGATGACTGCACGGTTGTAGAGCTGGCTTACAGCGGGTAACCTAGCGCTCTGAGTCTTGGGTTTCGTTGCATATGCGGACGGGCAGCTTGGGACCTGGAGTGGGTGCCGTCCCTCCGGGACTCGGACGAAGGGGCCAAGTTTTCCCAACGCTGACGCGCTGGGCTAACAAATGCCGCCCCTTCGGGGCTGATTTCTTGACCGGACTTTAACCCAGGGAAAGAGCGTGACCTCAGCGGCTAAAGCCGATCTCAAAACAAACCAGTTATCGCAGCGGTAAACCGCTGCGCCACCCAAAAGCAAGCGAAAGATAGAATTTTCCCGCAACCTGCTGGGATGCCCGGCTTTCTACCAACAAACGCGATGCAACTCCGTTACGCGGCACCAAACCTCACCGACACGAGTTTCGAAATCCCAGGCTCTTGCATGGTAACGCCGTAAAGCACTGGCGCGATGCTCATGGTTCGCTTGCTGTGGGTGATGAGGATGAACTGCGTCTGCACGCTCATCTCGCGGACCAGATCGGTAAAGCGCGCGATGTTGGCTTCGTCGAGGGGGGCGTCGACTTCGTCGAGGATGCAGAACGGGCTCGGCGTGTATTGAAAAATGCCGACCAGTAGCGCAAGCGCAGTGAGGGCCTTTTCTCCGCCGGAAAGCAGAAGCACATTTTGCAGTTTCTTTCCCGGGGGCGACGCGACCACGTCAATGCCGCTCTCGGCGCTATTCTCGAGGTCGGTGAGGCGCATGAAGCCGTGGCCTCCGCCGAAAAGTTTGCGGAAAGTTGCTTGGAAGTTTTCGTTAATCCGGTGGAACGCTTCTTCAAATTTCTGCCGCGAGATTTGATCGATTTCGCGGATGGTGGCCGCCGTGTTTTCGATGGCGTCGAGCAAATCTTTTCGCTGTGTTTCGAGGAATAAATGGCGCTCGGCCGTCTCTTTGTATTCTTCGAGAGCCATCATGTTGACTGGACCCATGGCGTCAAGGCGGGCGCGCATGTCGCGCTGCGCCTGATCTTCGGCGGCGAGTTCGTCGCCGGCGACGAGAGCAATCGTCGTGTCGGCCATCAGGATCGGACGTTCGATGCCCAGGTCGTTGAGGCAGGTGTCGGCCAAATGTTGCAGATCGGATTGCA
Source organism: Acidobacteriaceae bacterium (assembly GCA_043765355.1). Lineage (GTDB taxonomy): Bacteria > Acidobacteriota > Terriglobia > Terriglobales > Acidobacteriaceae > Acidiflorens. Next base: position 4,278 of record JAYUJG010000372.1, read on the forward strand.
GCTTGGCGGCTGTGGCGGAGAGTTCTCCGCGACGATCGCGAGCGAGATCGAGCTGCTGGCGGGTCGTGCGGAGCAGTTCGTCAATTTCGGTCAAGCGCGCACGCACCTGCTCGGATTCGAGTTGCAGTAAGCCGTCGCGCGCTTCGCCTGCGTTGCGCTCGGCTTCGAACTCGATGAGTTGGACGGCGAGTTGCTCGTTCTCTGTTTGCCGCTGTGCGATCTCGGCGGTTGCCGATTCCATTTGAGATTGCAATGCGCTTGCCCGCTCCAGCATTTCGATCACCAGCGTCTCGATGCGGTGAAGCAGTGTATTCGCGGAACGGTGGCGCTCTTCGAGTGTGGCGACGCGGGCGGCACGCTGCGAGGTTGTTTCGGCTGCGGAGTCGCGTTGGCTGCGCAGAGCGCCGAGACGATCGTGTCCGGATGCAAGCTGCAGTTCGATCTGAGTGCGCGCCGCTTCGATCGCGGCCAGTTCCACTTGGCGCGACTGAATCAAGCCTTCCTGTTCCTGCCGTTCCGCTGCGAGCCGTTGCAATTCGCGCTCGCCGAGCGTGATTCGCTCGCGCACGCGCGACATTTCCGTGTCGAGTTGCTTGAGCAAATGGCCGGAGGTCATTACCTGCTTCTCGGCCTCGCGCTTTTCGTTTTCCAGGCGATCAAGCAGTCCAGCGTACTCCTTGATTTCGCGGCCCAGTGTGAGCGCGAGCATTTCCTTCTCGCGCAGAGCCCGCTCCAACTCCTCGAGCAGACGCAGAACTTCGCGCAACTCGCGCTTCATCGAGAGCGGTCCCTCGCTGCGCTGCTTGCCGCCGGTGACGGTCACGTTGTGAAAGCACTCGCCAGTCTGCGACAGAAAGAACGCATCGGGGCTCGAGAGCGCCAGTTCCCGTGCCACCGTCGGGTCGGACACGATGTAACCATTTCCCAGCTTTGGCAGGATGACTTCGAGCGACTTGCCGAATCCATTCAGAACGCGAATCGAATTCTTGAGCGGGATGACGGTGTCGTTCAGCGGAGAGTAGTGACGGCTTTCATTGGCGACAAACGAAAACTTGGCCTGCGAGTCTTCCGGATGCACAAGAAATGTGGCGCGTCCGTTGACGTCGTTGCGCAGCAAGCGCAGTCCTTCGTCCGCCGCGCCCCATGACTTGACCACGACGTAGTTAAGTTCGTCGCGCAGAAAGTCTTCCACCACGCGCTCATAGCGAGGTTCGACTTCAAGAAAATCGGCGAGCACTCCGGCGGGAGTGTTGCCTCCCTGCATGGCGCCCGATTGAAACAGGCGCCGCACCGACTCGGTGGAGTAGCCGTGCTCGGCGATGACCGCTTCGAGGGATCCCCTTTTGCCAAGCGCCGTCGCGTATTCGGAACGGATCGAGTCGAGATGTTTCTTGGTTTCGTTTTCGGCGGTGCGCTTCGTGTCGACCGCCTCGCGCAGGTTCACGATCTCAGCGGTCAGGCCGCTGGCTCGTTCGGAAACGCTTTCAAATTCGATCGCGATCTGGCCGCGCTGTCCACCGAAGGCTTCCGATTGCGACGATGCGGTGGCGACTTCGGCGAGCAGACGCTGCTCTTGGCGACCAATGCCGGCCAGCCGTTCCTGCGATTGCGTGAGTTGATTGCGCAGGTGGGAAGCGCCGCCGACTGCCTCTAAAACGGCCGCACGATGAGACTCTTGCTCTTGTTCGAGCATGGCAAGGTTGGTGGCCGCGCAAGCCGCTTCCTGCTGGCTGAGAGCAAATTCCTGCTGAGCGGCCGCCAGATCGGCGGCGGCTGAGTCGAGCACTTGCTGGTGCCCATCGCGCTCCTGCTCAAGCGCGGCGAGACGAGTCTGCGCCTGCGCCAGTTCGGCTTCGGCGGACGCCATGCGCGCGACGAGTTCGGCGCAGCGCTCTTCGTTGGTGCGGATGCGCGCCTTGCCGCGATCGCCTGCGATGGCGATCTGGCTGAGGCGATCGCGATTTTGCCGAGTCTCGGTTTCGATCGCGTATCCGCGCTGCGTGCGTTCGGAATGCTCCGCTTCCGATTGCTGTACGCTCTCGGATTGCAGGTGAATTTCTACGCCGAGCTGATGGATGCTAGCGTCGAGCGCCGCGCTCTCCTCATCCATCTGCGTGAACTTGCTGGCGAGCACCACTCGCAACTTGGCTCGCATCTCGTCCCGCAGTTTGGCGTAACGTTCGGCCTTGCTGGCCTGGCGCTTCAAAGAGTTCATCTGGCGGGTGACTTCTTCGAAGATGTCGTTCACGCGGTTGAGATTGGACTTGGCGTCTTCGAGGCGCGCCTCGGCGAGCCGCTTCTTCGTCTTGAACTTCGTGATGCCCGCGGCTTCTTCAATGATGGCGCGGCGATCGGTGGGACGGCTGCTCAGAATCTGCCCGATGCGTCCCTGCTCGATGAGCGCGTACGATTCCGGGCCCAGGCCCGTGCCCATGAACAGTTCCTGGATGTCGCGCAGGCGGCAGAGTTTTCCGTTGAGCAGATATTCGCTGTCGCCGCTGCGGAACAAGCGGCGGGTCACGGAAATTTCTCCGGCGCGGGTCTGCTGCTGATTAAATTTACGGCGGCGGATTTTCAGAACCAGCTGCGGTTCGGCGACCGCGACGGCGTCATCTGCATTGCCGCCAGACACACCAGCCGTGGGAGCGCTGGCAGTGGAAGCATGGGCAACGTCGTCTTCCGCTTCGGCGGTCACATCCAGCGTCTTTCCGGGCTGCGCTTCTTCGACGGCGAGCTCCGTTTCGGCGGCGGCCTGGGCGCGAATTTCGGCCTCATCCCAGTTGTCGCTTGCGTGCGACTCGCTGGGCAGGTCATTCTGAATTTCAATTTCAGTCGGCTCGTTCGTGTCCGGGCCGCCGTAGATATCAGGATCGATCAGAGTGAGCGACACTTCGGCCATGCCGGTCGGATTGCGGCCGTTGGTGCCGGCAAAGATGACGTCTTCCATACGCGAGCCGCGCAAGGTTTTGGCCGACTGCTCGCCCAGCACCCACGAAATCGCGTCGGCGATGTTCGATTTGCCACAGCCGTTCGGCCCGATGATGGCGGCGATGCCCTCGCCGTGAAATTTCAGCTCGGTGCGATCACAGAAGGACTTGAATCCGAGAATTTGCAGCTTTTTGAGTTTGAGCAAAATGACTCCTTAGTACCCGGATACGCAGGCGGACGTTAACATTACTGTTGCAGTCCGCGGACTCGTTTTGCGCTGGCTGGAGTGCGCTGCAAAATTGCGGGAATCGGGCGGTTATGGCTGTTAACTCCCGAGGTTCCTCGCCGGTCTCTTGGTTGGATGCCGCCCTCTTGAACCTGCCATGAACCAAGGACGTCACCCACGCTTTTGACCAACTCTAACGGCAAATACGGGGACGGGTCAAGTGATAAAACACCACATATTGGGGGTATCGTCCGCCGACCGCCTTTAGTTGCACACATACTACAGCTATTCCACGCAAGTTGTTGGTGAGGAGCGAGAAGGGCGGGAGAACGGCGAGAGCAAGTTCACTGTAACGCTGGACTGAGGGAGATTCAAGGGCCGGAAGTGCAGCGGGTAGCACCAGACTGCGCGTTCGAGGTACTACGTAACGACAATTGCCTCGCCGATAAAGTGACCCTCCCATAGATAGAACGTGCCAGCTTCGCGCAAGGCAGAGGCGGCCTCCTCGCCGGAAAGAAACACGAAACCAAGTCGCCGGCGATCACCGGGGACGAGAGGCCCTTCGAGCGGCGGCCATCGATCGTAGCCAACAACGGGCGACGATTTAGAGCTACAACGATGGACAGCCCCAACCGAGTTGCACGGCCAATTTCTTGCCGCCTTCAGATTCGGCGTAGAGCGTGACGTCGGCAATGAGCTGGGGACGCATCGCCCG
>JAYUJG010000373.1:0-34989 GCA_043765355.1 Acidobacteriaceae bacterium
AAAAAGTCCAGCGCGCATTTTGCGATCCAGTTCCTGCGCTGAAATCTCCGCGGTCTTTATCACCGGTAACGCGGCGTTTTGCCATGCGGCAAAGCCACCCGCCAGATATCCACGCACATCTTCGATACCGACGCGAGCGAGGCGCAGGCGCGCTTCATCCACCTGCTCGTCGGAGGCTGCGATCAGAATTGGATTCGAATGGATGCCCAGAATCCCGCCCGCCCACGACGCGAACTGGCCTGAGAGCGCGATGTTGATCGAGCCCGGGATGTGTCCGTTGGCAAACTCGTCGCCGGGGCGCACGTCGAGCAGGTTGGCATTCGGACTTCGCTGCAACAGCGCCTGCACGTCAGCAGGAGACAGTCTTGAAAGCGCCGGCAAATCGGTCAACGTCGTCGCGCCCGAACGATTGATCTCGGCATCCTCGAGAAAATATTCGGGACGAGTTGGAAGATTGGTCGTCAATTGCGAAACGAATTCCTCGCGACTGGGAATCTGCAGCGCGTAGTTCGTAAGCCGCTCGGTGGCAATTGTCGACGAGCGCTCAGCCCGCATAGCGCGTCCGCAGAGCGAGCCCGCGCCGTGCGCTGGATACACTTTCACCGCATCGGGCAGCGTCATCAGCTTCTGGTGCAGGCTGTCATAGAGCAATCCCGCAAGCTGCTGCGGGGTGTGCGATTGCGAAAGATCGGGGCGTCCGACGTCACCGATGAACAATGTGTCGCCAGTCAGCACGGCTGTCGGCTGCGCTGACTTCTCATCCGTACCCTCGTCCATCACCACCAGGCAGACGCTCTCGGGAGTGTGCCCCGGCGTCTCTAGCGCGCGGATTCGCAGCGCTCCCACTTTCACATCGAGACCGTCGGTCAACGGCACATGTGGAAATCCGGCGTGCGCCTGCGCGCCGATGTAAATCGTCGCGCCCGTCCTGGACGCCAGTTCTTTGTGTCCGGAAACGAAGTCGGCGTGCAGATGAGTTTCGAAGATGTGGCGGATTTTTAGATTCTGCTCTTCAGCCGCCTTCAGGTAAATATCGACGTCGCGCTGCGGATCGACCACCGCAGCTTCTCCCTGAGATCCGATCATGTAGGAAGCGTGGGACAGACAGGTCAAATAAAATTGTTCGAAATACATAGCGGGACTCCAGCGTCTTGCCGACCTGCGGTTGTCAGAGTACCACTGTCGCTGGACGAACCAAAGACCCTAGCCAAATTAGGTCTAACGCTTATGTCCCGTCGACTGTGCCGAGATCGTAGGAAGGGAATCGGGTCGGGAAGCCGGCGGGACACCAGCGCTACGCCTGTGGTCAGAAGTTTTTGCACGAAGGCTGAGGAACCGTGAAAAATATCCCGAAATTTTTCGGGGCGAGAGGCAGGTGAACTGATGAGAAGACCAGCGACGCGCTGATTGCTGTCGCCACGTCCTTTTGGTGGGACGCGCGTAGTGTTCCAAGCTATTGACCGGCATATGGTTAAAGGATGCACCCGCTGCGTACTCCTTTTGTAACTTGGAGCCGTGCCCGAGAACGGCCTACAGTCGGTGGAACCGTGTTTCTTGGGTTTTCGGCCCCCTGCGTGCATCGCATCGGTTGGACGTTCCGGTATTCACAGGGCGCGGGAATCAAGATTCACGATCCAGGCGAAAGAATGACGAAGCAGAATCAATTCGGAACGGCAGGGAACGGAATCGCCGTCATCGTATTCGCGTTGTTCGCGGCCGCTGTCGTAGTCGGCCTGTCCGTTGCCGGATGCGCGCAAAATGGGGCCCGCGTTGTTGACGTTGATGTTGCTGCTACTTCCGTTGCAATGAACTCTGGCAGTGCGGCCGTTGAGGCTCTCGCCAACGGTGCGATCGACGCCGACGATTCCATCATCACGATTAAGAAGCGAGTGGATGAAGTCAACGTCCTGTTCATCGCCACCGATCGCCACGGCAAGTTTGTCCGCAACTTGAACCAGACTGACTTCTCGATTTTTGACGACCATAAACCGGTGGAATCGATCCTCAACTTCCGCCGCGAAACCGATCTGCCGATCGAATTGGGCCTGCTCATGGATATCAGCGGCTCGGTGCAGGGGCGCTTTGGATTTGAAAAAGAAGCGGCCACGGGATTTTTGCAGCACATTATTCGTCCCGGCTTTGACCGCGCGTTTGTCGTTGGATTTAACAAAGAGAGCCGGCTGACGCAGGATTTCACGGATCAGGTTCCGCTTCTCGCCAGCGGAGTGCAGCGCCTGAGCAATGGCGGCGGCACGGCGATCTATGACGCGATTTACAAAGCATGCAAGGAAAAATTGCTGCGTGAAAGCTCCGACCATCCCATTCGCAAGGCCATCGTTATTCTGAGCGACGGCGAAGACAATCAGAGCGAGCACACGCGCGCGCAGGCGATTGAAATGGCACAGCGCGCCGAAGTGCTGATTTACGCCATCTCTACTGACGACAGCGGATTGATTCTGCGCGGCGACAAAGTTCTCGAAGACCTCGCCTCGGCCACGGGCGGACGCGCCTTCTTTCCTTACAAGATGAAAGACATCACGCATTCGTTTGCGGCCATTGAAGACGAACTCCGCAGCCAGTACGCAGTCGTCTACAAGCCATCCGACTTCGACGCCGACGGACGCTATCGGGCAATTCAAATCACCGCCTTGAAAAAAGACCTGCAAGTGCGCGCGCGACGCGGATATTACGCTCCGCAGCAGTGAAGCCATGTTTCAAGGTTTCAAGGTTTCGAATCCTCGAAGCTCTTTTGAAACTATTCATGGCCGGTCATTTCTGCTAACTTCCTCTTAAATTAACCTGTAGAGACGCGGCTTGCCGCGTCTCCGGCGTCGGCAACTACGGAGGGTCCACCATGGGTCTCGCGGTTCTTGCAGTCATCGTTCTGCTCGGCGTCTTTCTGATCGCGATGTACAACAGCCTGGTGCAGCTGCGGGTGCGCTCGGAATCGGCATGGTCCGACATTGATGTGCAGCTCAAGCGCCGCCACGACCTGATTCCGAATCTCGTCGAGACCGTGCAGGGCTACGCGACGCACGAAAAAGACACCTTCGAGAACATCGCAAAATTTCGCTCCCTGGCGATGCAGGCTACGGGGCCGGTCGACAAAGCCGCCGCCGAAAATCAGCTGAGTGGCGCGCTGAAGAGCCTGTTTGCGGTGGCCGAAAATTATCCGCAGCTACAGGCCGCGGCGGAGTTTACACAGCTGCAGAACTCGCTCAGCGAAATTGAAGATGCGATTCAGAACGCACGCCGCTATTACAACGCCGTCGTCCGCGATCTGAATACGAAGATTCAATCTTTCCCGACGAATATTCTGGCGGGGATGTTCGGCTTCCAGCAGAAACAGTTTTTCGAGGCAGCGGCCGGCGATCGCGAACCGGTGGCGGTGAAGTTTTAGGAAGTCGCTGCGAGCAGGCGTCAAGCTGCGCGCTCGGCTGGACAGCCGAGGGCGGCTGTCCCTACGTGTTCTTCCGTGAGAAGTAGGGTTCTAACCTGGGAGACTATACGAATCGCCGACTGCTCGTTCTATTCTTGTTCTTCGCGCTCGCCGGCTCAGCCTTCGCGCAGGGCCGCAACTGGCGCATCACCGATTTTAAAGACACCGTTTCGGTCGCAACCGACGGCACAGCTCTAGTCAGCGAGAAAATCACGGTCGCATTCGTCGGCGAGTGGCACGGTATTCACCGTACGATTCCCGTCGAATATCCCGGGCCGCAGGGAACCAACTACACGCTCTTTCTCGACATCCTCAGCGTTACCGACGAAAGCGGCGCCAAGCTGAAGTACGATTCGACGAAGTCTGGAAGCTTCCGCGATCTGAAGATTTATATCCCGGGCGCGGCGGATGCGACGCGCGTCGTCAACATCGACTACTCGGTTCGCAACGGCGTGCGATTCTTCGATGGCGCGGGAGAAAGTTACGCCGAATTTTATTGGAACGTAACCGGCAACGATTGGCCGGTTCCCATCGACCATGCGTCGGCCTTCGTGACCTTGCCTGAAAATACCGCTGGAGGGCTGCGCGCACAGGCCTTCACCGGAGCCTACGGATCGAAGCAAAGCGATGCCGATGCCCAGGTCACAGGCGCGGACGTTCTCGTAGAAACGATTCGCCCGCTCACGATGCGCGGCGGCCTCACCGTCGACATTTATATTCCGCAGGGAGTGATTAAGGCTCCGTCGGCGCTCACGAAACTGGGTTGGTTTCTCGGAAGCAATCCCGTGGTGCTCCTGCCGATTTTTACTTTCGCCGTGATGTTTGGGCTCTGGTATTCGGTGGGGCGCGATCCCGATCCCGGCGTGTCGGTGGCTCCGCAATATGAGCCGCCGAAGGGCATTTGTCCGGCCGAGGCCGGGACTTTGATCGGCGACGCGATTCATCCGCGCGACATCACCAGCACGATTGTCGATCTCGCGGTGCGCGGATACATCAAGATCGAAGAAAAAGTCGATACTTTTTTGGTTTTTCATCATAAAGACTATTTGTTCACCTTGTTGAAGCCGCCGGGCGCCGACATTAGGACGCACGAGCGCGTGATGATGGAGAACATTTTTCTCGCAGGGACCGGAACGCGGCTTTCCGACTTGAAGAATCGCTTCTACACCGTGATTCCCCTCATACGGCAGGACATCATGCTGTCGCTGAAGAGCAAGGGCATTTACACGCTCGATCCCGAATCGGCCAATGGATACAGCATCGCCGCCGGCGTGGCGATTGCGATCCTCGTGATCGCGGTGCAGGTCATGGGCTGGATGAATTTGTTTTATTCCGTGCCCTTGGTGATTGGAAGCGTTCTAATTTCCGCGGTGATCTGGTGGCTGTTTGCGCGGCAGATGACGGCTAAGACTGTGACTGGCGCGCGCACCATGATCGCTGTCTTAGGATTTCAGGAGTTCATGAATCGAGTCGACGCCGATCGGATCAAGACCATGCCACCCGAGAACTTTGAGAAATTTCTTCCCTACGCCATGGCGCTGGGCGTCGAACACCACTGGGCACAGGCGTTCGACGGAATCATCAAAGATCCGCCCAGTTGGTACGTATCGCCGAACGGCTACACCGGATTCAGTCCGCTGTTCTTTTCCAGTTCCATGCACAGCATGGCTTCGGATATGCACCAGGTGTTCACGTCGACGCCTCGATCTAGTTCCAGCGGATCGGGGTTTAGCGACGGGGGCGGGTCTTCTGGCGGAGGATTCTCTGGGGGAGGATTTGGTGGCGGGGGTGGGAGCGCGTTCTAGGGCTGGCGCGCTCAGTTGTCGTGCTTGTGCGTTGTAAATCCGGAAAGCATTCAGATTTTGAGTGCTGTCGCCTGTGTACACCAGTGAGATTCCATCGCATCCCAAGGTAACCTTCAAGGTGCGATACCACGTATTATCCTTGGACGATGAGGACAGCAACCTTGAAGCGATGACCAACAAGCGTGAAAAATCACGGCAACGGTGGGAGCATGAAATTTGTGCCCGGCAGCAAAATGTCACCCCCGCTGAGTATCCTGAGGGCATGCATTATGCACGAGTTGATGGCCTCCCAAAGATCGTTTTTCAGGGACGATTCTGGCTGGGGATTGTGCTGGTTGCCATCGGTGTGTCGATGTTTCGCTCCACAATTACAGTGGCGGCTGCGGTGGTTGCATGCGTGGGCGTTGCTGCTGGCTTGCTCTTTACCATCACAGCAATGCGGTTGAACAATAAACTGTGACAGGCTGCACTCGTTATTCTAGCGGCACTTCCCGCTGACTCGGACTGACGGAATATCGTATAGCAATCGCAACCTCTGATTGCCACTACCCGGCTAGACTAGAACTGCTTCCTCCAGCCTGCACTCCTCATCAGCCTTGTCGAACCGCAGCCCCATGAACACCGGCGCGCGCAGCTTCATCCCACCCTCTGCGGTTTCGTGAGTCCACTCCGCGAACTTTATTTCGGCGACGATTTTCGGATGCACGAATTGAACTTTCCGCAATCTCCCCATCTCGCCGTAGAACGGATTCTGTTTCATCTTGAGCGGCTGCAGGCGCGCGAAGATTTCCTTGAGCGCATTTTGATCGAAGCCGGTGCCAACCTGGCCGACGTGGATCAAGCGCTTTTTCTTGTCGTATAGGCCGAGCACAAGCGCGCCAAAATATTCGCGGCTGCCTTCGGGATCCGTATAACCTCCGATGACGCACTCCTGGCGCTGCGTGATTTTGATTTTGAGCCAATCGCCCGTGCGTTTCTCTTCGTAACGGCTGCTGCGCCTCTTGGCGACGATGCCTTCCAGCCCGCGCTGCTTTGCCGCTGCAAATAAATCGATGCCCTTCTCCGCGTAGTGGTCCGAAAACTGAATGACCGTGCTGGCTTTCGTCGCGTCTTTCTTGATTAAGTTTTGGAGGAGTTGCTTGCGTTGCTCGAGCGTGACCCGGCGCAGGTCCAGGCCGTCGAGATACAGCAGGTCGAACGCATAATAGATGACCGGTACACCTTCGCGGCGCGGCAGGCGGCGCTTACCGGGCTGGAAGCCCGTGCGCTGCTGCATCAGGCTGAATGAGGGGCGGCCCTCGTCGTCGAGCGCTACGATCTCTCCGTCTAAGATGGCGCTCTTGGCATTTACAAATTGCGGCAGCGTGGCGAGTTCGGGGAACTGCGCGGTCAAGTCATTCTGACTGCGCGATACCAGGCGGACGCGGCCGTCTTCGATGAAGGCTATCGCGCGGTAGCCGTCCCATTTAATTTCAAACAGCCAGTCGGGATTGTCGAAGGCTCTCGCGGTGCTGGTCGCGAGCATCGGGTGGATTTCCCTGGGCATCGGCTTCTCTTCTTCTTTGGTGCCAGCGAGGGCTTTAACCAGCAAGGTCGCAGAGGACTTCTTGTTTATTGACTTGGATGCAATCGCGGCAGTTTCTCTAGACGAGGACTTCGCGCTCGCTCCAACCCGTACGGCTACTTTTGGGCTTTTACTAATTTCTTTCTCTGCGCCCTCAGCGCTCTCCGCGGTCAAAGCCTTTCGCTTCGAGTCGGCCCGCGCGATGGCGTCCGCCAGCCATGCGGCTTTCACCTTGCCCCGCGATGCAGGGCGGCTCGTCTTCCATTCTTTTGAGCCTGCGTCGGCGGCGATTTGGGCCATCGTGCGATCCGTCAAAACGGAGGTTTCAAACTTGTCGATATTAAATTTCGGAACGACTCGATCGTCTTTTTTCTTGATCAGCAGCCATTCGTTTCCCTTACTTCCACTTCGTCCCTTGATGTGTACGAGAGCGAAATCGCCGTTGAGGCGCTTCCCTTTCAGACGGAACTTGAGGTCCCCTTTTGCCAACATGGCCACCGCTTCTTTTTCCGTTGTAGGCACGTACTGGCCGTCCACGGTTACTGGCGACAGCGGCTCCCATGTACCCGCATCCCAGACCATCACCGTGCCGCCGCCGTAGTTGCCCTCGGGGATCGTGCCTTCAAAATCGAAATAAGAAACGGGATGATCCTCGACGTGCATGGCCAGCCGCTTATCCGCCGGATCGAGCGAAGGGCCCTTGGGAACGGCCCATGACTTCAGAACACCTTCCATCTCCAATCGAAAATCGTAGTGCAGGCGCGACGCGGCATGACGCTGCACGACGAATCTGTGCCGCGATTCTGTTTCGAGCTTCGGAGGAGGCTCGGGCGTTTCTTCGAAGCGCCGTTTTCGTTTATATTCGTCGAGCGACATGGGGGGTATTGTAGCGCTGGCGTCTCGCCCTCGGCCTCAGCTTCGGTTTTGACTCCGGCACTGCGGGCGGGACGCCCCCCGGACAGCCGCCGGGACGGCGGCGCTACGGTAAGGCGCGGCGGTTATACTGTTTGGTTTCCCATGAATCGCCAGGAGTCTGTCATGACGCATGTATCGCGGGCCCGCAATCACGGCGCGGTTGCTGCTTTTATCTTGCTTGCCGGTTCCCTACTGCACGCGCAAGCGCCGTCCATCGCGGCCGTGCTGCGAGAGAAAGTGGATGCGATCGCCGAGCAGGCGTTGGCCAACACCGGCGTACCCAGTGCCTCGATCGCGATTGTGCAAGCGGGAAACATCGCCTACGTCCAGGCCTATGGCGACGGCCGTATCGAGCCGCGCACGCACGCGCTGCCTTCGATGCGCTACAGCATCGGGTCCATCAGCAAGCAGTTTACAGCGACCGCAGTGCTGCTACTGGGGGAGCAAGGGAAGCTTTCGCTCGACGACCCAGTGTCGCGCTTCGTACCTGGCCTCACTCGCGGAAATGAGGTTACGATCCGCGAGTTGCTTTCCCATACCTCGGGATATCAGGACTACTGGCCGCAGGATTACGTTCCACCGTTCATGCTGCAACCAACCACGGCCGACGCGATTCTCGATCGGTGGGCGCGCAAGCCGCTCGATTTTGATCCCGGGACCGACTGGCAATACAGCAACACCAATTTTGTCATTGCGGGACTGATCGTGGAAAAAGCCAGCGGAGAGCCGCTGCTGCAATTTCTGAGCGAGCATATTTTTGCGCCGCTCGGGATGAAAAGCGTGATCAACATTGATCAGAACCGGCTTACTGAAACCGATGCGACCGGTTATTTGCGCTATGCGATTGGGCCTCAGCGATTGGCGCCGAAAGAAGGCAAAGGCTGGCTGTTTGCAGCGGGCGAACTGGCCATGCCAGCCGAGGACCTGGCGAAATGGGACATCAGCATGATCAATCAGACGGTGCTGCAGCAGGCGTCTTATGCACAGATGGAAAAAGAGGTCGTGCTAAAGAACGGCGTGGGAACGCGCTATGGGCTGGGCGTAGATGTGCGGCAAGAGTTCGGCCAACGCGTTATCGAGCATGGCGGCGCGGTCTCGGGCTTTACCGCCCACAATGTGGTTTTCCCGGACGCACGCATCGCCGTGGTCGTCCTGGTGAATGAGGACTCGGTCGACGCCTCGGGCGATATCGCCCGCAACATCGCGGCACTGATCTTCCGCGAGGCAGATGCCGGCAAGCAAGAAGAGCAGTCGCGAGAACTTTTCGCCGCGCTGCAGCACGGCAAGATCAATCGGGCCCTGTTCACCGACAACTGCAACAGTTACTTCACCGAACAGGCTCTCAAGGACTTTGCTGCCAGCCTGGGACCGCTCGGATCGCCGCGCGAGTTCAAGCAGACGGAGAAACAAGATCGCGGGGGCATGACGTTCCGCTTATTCGAAGTTCGCTTTGCGAAGAAGACGGTCGAGATCTGGGAGCGAATCATGCCTGACGGGAAAATCGAGCAGTATCAGGTGGGCGCGAAATGAATCGACCGAATGACTGTCCATGAAACGTGAATATCCGGAGTCACCGCTGGTAGGCGTGGGCGCGGTGATCGTCGGGGCTCCGCTGGACGACGAGCATCGCGTCCTGCTGATTCGCCGCGGACAACCGCCTCTGCTGGGCGAGTGGTCGTTGCCGGGCGGCGTCCTGGAATGTGGAGAAACTCTGCGTGACGCGGTGATTCGGGAGGCTCGCGAGGAGACGGGACTGGTGGTCGAGGCGGGTGAGATGCTCGGCGTGTATGAGCGTGTGATCCGCGGCGACGAGGGGCGAGTGCGGTATCACTATGTGTTGATTGATTTCTTGTGTCGCGCGGTCGGAGGCGATCTCAAAGCGGGGAGTGATGCGGCGGATGTTCGCTGGTTCAGCCGTGACGAGTTGCCGGCGTTGAAACTCGCTTACGACGCTAGTGATGTTGTGCTCAAGGGCTTGGCACGGCACATTCGGTGACAGAATCAGCCGCGCTAGTAGGGATGGACAGCCGGGGGCGGCTGTCCCTACGCGCTTCTTAATGGATACGTGGACGGGCGAGGGCGTCCCCACACGAACCTCGGCCCCTTGGCCCGCGCTCGCTTCCGTCCTAGTCGGTCATTTTGGCTACGTGTACGGCAAAACCTGTTTTTGGCAACAGCGAAGTCAATTCGAATACTTTGAATCCGTCACCGGTGATTTCGGCTTGGCGATAGATGCCGGGCTCGGTTTCGGCGGTTTCGTGACGGCCCTGCAGATCTTCGAGAAATTTCAGCGCGTCTTTGCCGCTCGCTTCTCCACCTTTAGCTCGCGTAACTACGGCCTCGGTGGCGTAGGAGCGCGAGAGCTTTGGCCAATACTTTTGCAGTAGCTGTGTGCTTGCGAAGATGTCGGCCCAGACAATTTCTCCGTTCACGGCGACCACCACGCCCACGGCGTTTTTATCGCGCAGTTGCCGGATCACGCTTTCGTAACTGCGCTGGATCGGTTCGGCAACGGCGTCAACCTTTTTTTGAACTTCCTTGTTGTCCATGACGCGCGCGTAAGAGGTTGTCGCATTCACAGCGGGCGCTGCACCGGTGACCTCGACGGTCTCGGCCATGGCGCGTTGCGAGCTGCGAACGCTGTCCCACACCTGCTGCTGATCCTTGGCGCCCATCGCCTTGCCGCGCACGACAGGAGAGGCAAGCAGTCCGGCAGAGCCGCCTGCGGCGGCGGTGAACTCATACTTGCCGTTCGCGGGCACCCAGCGTCCCGGCTCCACGCAAAACACGCTCAGGTCCACGGGATCGCTCTCGGCGGGCACGATGCGGTCTTTGCCGATGACGCGGTCTTGCTTTCCGCCAGTTACGATTTCACCAGCTAGAAGTAACAACGGCCGCTTCGAGTTATTCACCAGAACCAGCCGATTTACTTCGGCATCGCGTATTGGGTGCATGGTTGCCGGGTCGCCCGGGTGACGTCGAATCAGGCCGCGCGCCTGACCCGCTTCAGTAACGATGACGTCGCCGCTGCGCAATCCCTCGTCGAGAGTGAGGAACTCTACCGTGTCATAAGACTTGTTGGCCACGACGGGAAAGACGGTCAGGTTTCCGCTTCGAATCGGGCTGAGCAAAGAGTATCCCGACGCCGGCGTCACTTCGCCCGCCTGCAACAGGCACGGAACTACAACCGCCGCGACCACTAACAGAACGATTCCGCTTATCACGACGCCTAACCGCATATTCGGCCTCCCCTTGTAGTTGAAATACCAGCAATCTTAGAAATGATTTTCAGCGCACGACATCCCCTTCCCCGCTCGCGGACGGACACTGGTACCCTCGCGTACGCACGATCTTCTTTGCGACATCGCCTGTGCGCCGCTTCCCCGGCACGGCCTCCATCCCCTTCAAAGACGGGGCGTGCCGGGGAACGCAATGCGAGTCTTCCAGGAGTGTCTATCTCTGCTCGCTGCTTGAAGAACGTACGATTTCTAATTCCTTGCGTCTAAATTATTGCTAGCATCATGTGGGACTCCAAAGCAGAGAATGCCAACGCCCGCCCAATCCGGCAGCGCAGCAGACGTCACGGCGGCGCTTTACGAGCGCAGCGGCGCTGCCGCCTATGGAGTTACTGCGGAACAGTTCGCGGCGATCCTTGGCGACATTCTGCGCAAGTATCTCCCGCCCAGCTCGACTTCCGGTTCGCCCCGCGCCGGAGAGGAGATCACCGCTTTCCTCGCCGCACTGCGAGTCGAAGAGCTGGCGCTGGCGCGGGCCTGTGCTGCGGGAAACGAACGAGCGTGGCAGGACTTCATCAGCCGGTATCGCCAGAAATTGCACCGAATGGCGCTGCACATCACGCGCGATGGCACCCACGCCGCGGAGTTGGCCGATTCGATGTTTGCTGATTTGTATGGCGTGAACGCTCGCGCTGGAGTGCGCAACTCGAAGCTTCGTTTCTATACCGGCCGCGGCTCGCTCGAAGGCTGGCTGCGCACCGTGATGGCGCAGGAATTTATCAATCGCTATCGCAAACAGAAACGCACGGTCAGTCTCGAAGAGCAGGCGGAAGAAGGAGTGCAATTTGCGGCGGCGGCGACTGAACCCACCTCCACTTCAGACGCGCGGCTGGAAGTCGCCACGGACGCGGCGCTGGCGGAACTTTCGTCCGAGGATCGGTTTACACTTGCGGCGTATTATCTGGACGGGCAGACGCTGGCCGAGATCGCACGCACGCTGGGCCTGCACGAATCGAGCGTGAGCCGGCGGCTTGACCGGCTCTCAAGCGGAATCAGGAAGCGCATTCTGGCGGACTTGCGGACGCAGGGAATGAGCCACGCCCAGGCTGCCGAAGCTTTGGATACAGACGTGCGCGATCTGCGGGTAAATTTGCGGGCGCGTTTGATGCAAGATTCGGGGCCCAAAGCGTTCCCCGGTGGTAAGCTCCCGGCTCCAGACACAGGCAAAGGAAGCGTTGATTGATGCAGTAACTGATGGTGGCGGCAACGATCAAATGACTGAAGTGCCCAAAATCGTGCGCGACCGCCTGCGGACTGCGAGGTCCGGCGAAGGATCGCCTCGCCTCAACTCCGCGGACGCCGTGCACCCGGACGCGGATCTGCTCACTGCATTTTCCGAGCACGCACTTTCGCCGACCGAGCGCGATGGTGTGCTCGATCATCTGGGGCTGTGCGCGGACTGCCGCGAGGTGATCGCGGTGGCGCTCCCGGCTCTGGACAACGCGGCCGCAACCATCGCGGCAGAGACTGACGCGGATCGAGCCGCGCCGATTGCTAGGAAGGCTGACAGCATCGGGCAGAGATCGCCCCGGTTTTCGTGGGCAAATCTGCGCTGGGCGACGATGGCTACGGCGGCAGCGGTGATGGCGGCGGTGCTTCTGCTGCGGCCTGGCAAGCTGAATCAGCCAACGCTCCCGACGCCAAACACTCAGATAGCGACTGCGGAGCCTCCGGCTGCAGCCGCCCAAATTGCATCGCGGGCAACGGACCAGGTAGCAGCTTTGGCTAAAACCGAGGGCGTTCGATCGACACCGGAAATGCGGTCGGGGGTGCGATTGGAGACGAAGCCGCCCCGGAAACCGGATGCGGGACTCGCCGGAGCGCCACCGCAGCCGACGAACATCGGAACGCTGCTCGCGGATAACCGCCTCAGCGACGAGAAAAAAGGACGGGACAAGGACCAAAGGCAAGACTCATTGCGCGCTGACCTTTCGGCGGCGCCCATGCCCATGCTAATGGCTGGCGGCGCGGTCGCACCATCGCCGGTGAGCCGAGGCGCGAACGAAACCATCGAAGTTGCAAGCGCCGCGGCCTCGGTAGAGACGACCCCCTCGTTCGACGGCCCTCTGACGGCCCGAGCCGCCGCGCCGGCAATCGAAAAGGCAAAGCCCGCACTGAAGGAGATGGACGCGAGCAGCAATGAGGCCAACGTCAATCGGGCGAGCACCAAAACCAAAGAGGAGGAGACAACCGACGCGGCGGGTAGTTACAGCGTTGCCAAATCGCAAGCGCCAGACTCTGTCTACGCGCGCAAAATGGCTCTGCCTGCTGGCGCCGCTTTGTCGACGCATGTGACTTGGGCCATTGTGGAAGGGTCGCTACAACGGTCGCTGGATGGCGGACAGAGCTGGCAAAGTGTCCTGCGCGCCGATCATCCCTTGCAGTGCTATGCGGGGCATGATCGGACGGTATGGGTCGGCGGTATGGCGGGCACTCTTTTCCACTCGGCTGACGGTGGACTAACCTGGATTAGGGTGCATCCCATCGCTCAGGACCAGACACTTAACGCTGCGATAACCCACATCGACATGCTCGCGTCCGGTGAGCTTGTCCTTTCCACGAGTAACAGCGAAACCTGGACCAGCGCGGACGGCGTGACAAACTGGGTGAAAAAGTAGCTCTGGGCTCTCAGGGGCTGAAGCCGGCATTGGTTGTGGCTTGGAGCGGCACACCTGAAGCTTGCCCTTCCCCACATTATTTTGAGCTAACCCAGTAACACGGATTAAGCGTTACTTCCGGCCATGACCCCGCGGTACTTATTTGCAGGACCCGCGTTACGTAAGTGACATTTACACTCCGTCCAAACGGACATAGGATGAGCAAGTAGTTTGGCAGTTCTGGGGGAGGGCTGCCAGATGCGTCCTGAGCTTTACCGCTCAGGACGTTTTTTATTGCCACAAACTCCATCAAACCCGAAAGTACCACCCGGGCTCTGGCAGGGTGCGGGAAAAGTGCGCTGGCATGTCTAAAACCGCCGCCGGGGCTGAACAGTTTGTTGAAAAACGCAAAGTGTTAGAAGAAACGACCACCAGGACTAAAGCCCGCGCTGATTTCACGAGACTTACGCGGCCCTGAAGGGCCGCTCTTCCACGGCGAAGGCAACGTTCGTGAGTTTTCCAACAGCCTGCTAGGTTGCGGCCGGAGCGGCCATGGCTTTGCACCCAAACACGGCATCCACCGTACTTACGATCTGGTCCATGGCTCCTTCGATGTCGAGTGTAAAGCGGACGACGTCGACATTCTCAAGTTCCGGATGGATGCGAACCAGAAATTGCCACGCCGGATCGCTGCTGAGATCGACTCCTATGGCTTCCTCATAGCCATAGTCCAGGTAACTTACCCGGCAGAGCAAATCGCTCAGGTGAACCAGACAGGCCAACGGCCCCGCAGCCGGCAGAAGGCTGACATCGTGATGAGTGCGAGTGGCGTCAACCAATTCCTTCGGCAATCCCCATTGCTCGCAGAGGATCTGCCCGGTCTCATTGTGGGTAAACCCGAGGACTTGCTGTTCGATGAGATGGAGGGGCAGGTGCTGGTCGGCGGCAAGCCGCAGACATTCTCGAAATTCCTTCTGATAGAGGACGGAATTCACGAGAAATCCAATGTCGTGCAGCAACCCGGCGAGGTAGGCTTTTTCCGGCTCTGGATATCCGATTTTCTGAGCCATTCTTTGCGTGACCAGGGCGCAACCGAGCGAGTGTCGCCAGAACGCGTCCGTATCGATCACCCACTTATCGTTCGGGATCACCCGATTCACGCACAATCCGAACAATATCGAGCGCACTCGTTCGAGGCCAAGCGCCATGACCGCGCCGCGCACGGTGTCGATCTGGCGGCCTCCGAAGAGTGGCGAATTTGCCATGCGAAGACATTGCGCGGCGATCGTCCCGTCGAAGGAAACCAGCGCAACCACTTTTTCCATTCTGATTTTCTCGGAAGGCAATCGCAGCATATCCAGGAGCGGCTTGAGGATGGCGGGAGCGGTCGAGATCGAATCCAGCTTCTTGATCTGGGCGAGCAGCTGTGCCTGTAGTTTTGCGCTCATTTTTTCTCACCCCCGGCATTGTCTGCCCCGGCCTGAGCGCCGGTCGCTTTCCAGTACGCCGTTGTCCCTGGAAACTGAATCACCCGGAACAAATCGTTTACCTGGAATAGAGACTCGGCATGCCCCAGAAAAAGATAGCCGCCAGCCACCAGATTGGAATAGAAGTGCTGCACCACGCGCCGCTTGGAAGCGGTGTCGAAGTAGATCAGGACATTGCAGCAAAAAATGACGTCGATTCCCTTCTGAAACAACATTTTGCTGTCATCGCTGAGGTTCACGCGGTCAAAGCGTATCTGCGAGCGAAGCAGTTCGTTGGCCTGGAGTTTTTTGTCGCCGGCATCCTGGAAGTATTTCTTGCGCAAGGCTTCGCTGGTGTTGCGCAGCGCATACTCGCCGAAGATGCCGGCGCGCGCGGCTTTCAGTGAATTGTCGTTCAGATCGGTGGCGAGGATATCGAAAGTCCAGCCGGCCAGCAGCTTTTCTTTTTGTTCGAGCAAAAACATCGCCAGGGTGTGGGGCTCCTCGCCGGTGGAGCACCCGGCGCACCAGAAGCGAAGACGTTTGAGACCGGGCAGCCTTTTGACTTGCAGGATCTGCGAAAGAATGACATTGTGCAGCGCGTCCAGCTGGGCGGGATGGCGAAACATGTAAGTTTCGCCGATGGTGATTTCGTTTAGCAGCAGCCGCAACTCCGCTTCCCGGTTGCCGCGCGTCGTGAGGTGTTCCCAATACTCGGAGGGGCTGGCCACGCCGAGCGCAGCCATACGGCGCGCGCAACGCGAACTCAGCAGGTAAAGCTTTTCCTCGGGATAATAGATTCCGGAGATCCGGTAGATCAGGTCGCGGATCTGCAAATGGGCCGAATTGTTCTGGCTTGAGTCCAGACTCACAGCGGGCTTGGTTTTTTCGATTTCGACAGGCATCGCTTCATCTCTTATCGACAGAACTTTCGACCGCTAAGTGTTTGCAGCATTGTCCGCACGATCGAGTTTCTTCCCGATCGTCATTGGCCGGCGGCGGCAAGAGCCCTCCGCCTCGACACTCTGCGCACCAGCGCCGGCGCCATCCCTCCCAGAGGGAAGATGCGATCGGCCAGATTGGCGGCCACCACACTTCCTGGCATGCCCCAAACCACCGAGGACGCTTCGTCCTGGACGATGACTTCTCCGCCAGCATCCCGAATCTCGGCCGACCCGCGCGTGCCGTCCGCCCCCATGCCGGTGAGCACCACCGCCAGAACGTTTCCGCCGTAGGCTTGCGCGACCGAACGGAACAACACATCGACTGCGGGCCGGCAGGAATTTTCGTGCGGATCGCGATTGATGCCCAGCACGGTTTCCGTCCCCTGGCGAATTACAGTCATGTGATGGTCGCCGGGCGCAATCCAGACTTGACCGCGCCGCAACTTCTGCCCTTCCTTGCCTTCCTGCACATCCAACCGCGTGAGTGCATTGAGGCGCTCGGCGAGCAGACGGGTAAACAGGGGGGGCATGTGCTGCACGATCACGATGGGCACGGCGAAATCCGAGGGCAGTTGCGGGATCAGAGTGGTCAGGGCGTTCGGTCCGCCGGTCGAACTGCCGATGGCCACGACATCGATCCGCGTCGCCCGGCACCCGGAAACCTGGGTCCGCGCCGATGAAGGCCGGCCCAGTGGAGCATTCGCCCGGCACAAGGACTTGATCTTCTGCAGCAACTCTTCGCGCACGCGCTCGCGCGAGCTTTCCGTGGTCTCGCGATGGGAGGGCTTGGTGACATAGTCGCTCGCGCCCCGGGTCAGCGCGTCCAGGGTTGCAGCCGCTCCGCGCTCGGTAAGGGAACTGAACATAATCACCGGCAGTCCTGGGTGGCGTCTGCGAATCTCGACCAGCGCTTCCAGTCCGTCCATTCCTGGCATTTCAATGTCGAGCGTGACCAGATCAGGCTTGACCTCTGGAATCCGGTCCAGCGCCTGACTGCCGTTGCCCGCCGTGCCCGCGACGAGGATCTCCGGGTCGGACGCCAGCAGGTCGCTCAGTACCTTCCGAATGACCGCCGAATCGTCGACGATGAGAATGCGTATCGGATTCATAAGGAAGTCGCGCCCGCCGGTGCCTTCGCATTTTCACCAAGGCGGCAAAGACGCCTCAGCTCTATCGCCGCCATCTTCATCTTTAGTCTTTGTCTTTATTTTCTGTCTTTATTTTTGCCTGCAGCCGTCCGGGCGCGACCGCAGGCACCGCCGTTTCGAGACAACGCTAGGAGCCAGCATGGGCAGCCTTCTTCCGCGCGCGCGAGGCATCCGCGGCGGCGGGCTCGTCAGCGGCGCCAATTCTGAATTTTTCCACCAGCGTGCGCAGTTCCGCCGACGTCTCGACCAGTTGCTGGGCTGCCTTTTGCGTATCCGCAGCTCCGCGTGACGTGCTCTGCGCCGCTTCGGCCACTCCCTGGATGTTGTTTGTGATCTCGCCACTGCCGCGCGCCGCTTCGCTGACGTTTCGCGCCATCTCGTTGGTCGTCGCGTTCTGTTCCTCGACTGCGGTCGCGATCGTGTTCGAGATGCCATTGATCTGGTCGATGACCTCGCTGATGGTGCCAATCGCGCTCACCGCCGCCTTGGTATCGGTCTGGATGGCTTCGATCTTGCGGCTGATGTCCTCGGTGGCCTTGGCCGTTTCCTTGGCCAGTTCCTTGACTTCGTTGGCCACCACCGCAAAACCCCTGCCCGCCTCGCCCGCCCTCGCCGCTTCAATGGTTGCGTTCAGAGCGAGCAGGTTGGTCTGCTGGGCAATCGAAGTGATTACCTTGATCACCTGACCAATCTCGGTGGAGGAATCTCCCAGTTTGGAGACGGTGGCGGTGGCGGTTTCCGCGACCTTCACGGCGGAGGTGGCGACGCAGGCCGCCTCGGTCGCATTCTTGGCGATCTCACGGATGCTCGCGCCCATCTCTTCCGCCCCGGTTGCGACCGTCTGCAAGTTCTGGCTGACTTGCAAGGTTGCGTCAGCCACCACCTTGGTCTGGACCGAAGTTTCTTCGGCATTCGCCGAGATCTGCTGGCTGGTGCTGGAGAGCTCTTCACTCGCCCGAGCCACCTGCACGGAATTTTCCGTGATGGCCAGGATCACGCGGCGCAAGCTTTCCTTCATTTGATTTACGGCCAATCCTGCCTTGCCGAGTTCGTCCTCCGATGTGACCTTAACGTCTTCGCCGGCCAGATTGTTCGAGGCGATTTCCTCAAGCACGACCAATATTGCGGCGATTCCGCTCGCGACAGAACTAGCGACCATCCAGCCTAGAAAGGAAACGACGCCTCCAATTCCAAGTCCTATCAGGACGAGGATCGTGGTGCGAGAGGCGATCACGTGGCTGGCGTCTTTCTGTTGCGCATCGAGTATCTGATTCGCGACTTGCAAGACTTCGTCAATCGCCGCTTTGTCGGCCGCATATTTTTCGTTTGCCGCCGGAATCAAATCGGCAGCTTTCTTCTGGTGCCCTTGGAGCATCGCCGCGACCACCTCTTGTTGCACAAAATCGAAATAGCCCGTGGCTGCTTGATTTGCCTTGCCGACGATCAGCTCTTTTAGCTTGCCCTCCGACAGGCCGGAGACAAGTAGTTTTTCGGTATCTTCATACGCTTTTCTTTTTTGCTGGATCTGGTCCGCGAAATGTGGCGCCTTGGCTGGGTCGTTGTTGACCATCTCTTTGACAAGGATCTGGGTTTCAATGGGATTCAAATCGGGAGGTACAAAGTCGGCGACGGCGTCATTGCTGGACTGAATTTGCTTTCCCATAACACCGCCAACCTTTACTGTGGTCAGCGTGTAATAGGCGACCGTGCCAAATATAAGCAGTCCTACAACCGCCGCTCCGACTAAGGCGAATAGCTTCGATTTCAAACTAAGGCTCTTCATGTCTTCTCCTGATCAGCCGAAAATGGAACCGTCTGTGTATTCGACCCTTGTAGTCGCGTTATCGGTTGCAGCGCGAACAACTCGAGAACGTCGTTATTGACTCCTGTCACTCGCGCTGTTTGGGCTATCTAGCTTCACGGCTATCGAACATGAAAACCACGCCGGCCGTAGCTGTGTTTTGCCCGTTTACAGCCTGGCTGCCCTTCACAAACGATGGCTGATTGGACGAATCCCGCCGAAACTCCATGCGACTCAAAATATGACTGGCGATGCTATGTTCGAAGGTGGTCGTAAAGCCGTGGATATTCTGCGCGCTGCCGGTAGTGAATCCATTGTGATCGTCGTAGTACTCGTAGCGCGCGGACAGCGCATAGTTGGGATGGAAAGCGTATTTCACATACCCGGCGGCGCCCGTCCAAAACACCGGAGCGGAAACCAGCGACGGCAAGGTTAGACCGGGCGCGGTAACGATTCTGTCGCCGCGTCCGTAGTCGAAATTTGTCATGAACGAAAGCTTGCTGTTGGGAGAGTAGGTCGCCACTGTGTCCCACAGCTGGCGCCAGTTGGAGTTGTTGTCGATCCCCTCCGGCCCGGCCATATAGTTTTGCGCGAAGGTAACACGCTTGGTCGGGTTCCATCCCACACTCAGGCCGTAGGTCTTGCCTGTATTGTTCTCCACCACGTTGTTCCAGCCGTTCACCAGAAACCCAGTCAGTGAATACTTATCGCTGAAGGCGTACTTAACGCGCAGCCCGAAGTGGTAGTAGGGGATTGCATAAGAGAAGAGCAGCCCACGGGAGTAGTTCCAGTTATCTTTGGTCTCGATCACTTCGGCGCCGTTGGCCGTGACAAATTTCCCCACATCAATCTGCAGGCCTTTGCCGACGGGCGCAAGGTAGGAAAAATAAGCTTCTTTTAAGTATTGCGCGAAGCCTAACTGCCCCGGGTCGGATGCATTCACTACGTTCATAGCTTGGCCGAAACCCAACGCGATGCGATAACCGGTTCGGCTGTTGCTGGCGTCGGGAGTTTTGTCCACCATTAGTTCAACCAGGTTCAGAGCTATCTGATTGGAATAGCCGTCAAAGGTGCGCAGCGAGTTGATGCGTAAGCTGGGTTGGTTGGCGTTGTAGTTGTAATAGGCATCCACAAATCCGCTCACCGACGTCGAACCCAACAGGCTGGCGAGCGATGGGCCGGGATCTGGGGCGACTGCGGAAGCCACCGGGCTCTGCACTTCCGGGGCGGGCGGCTGCGCGGGATTGGACCTCTGCTGCATTTGCCCCATCTGCGCCATCAACTGATCGATCTGCAGGTGCTGCGCCTCCAGTTGCCGTTGCTGTGCGGCCACCAAGTCGTTCAGGTCGTTCACACTCTGCTGCAGCCCACTGGACGTGGAAGGCGAGGACGATTGTGCAAGAGGAGCGACGCTCGCGGTCCAAACAAACGTCAGCACGACACTCACAGACCATCTTGCCGTTCGTTTCATAAATCAAACTCCTTGATTTATTTCAAACTTAGCAACTACGTCCACGAAAATATCGGCGGAGAAGGTGTTGCACTTGAGCTCAATACAAGACGTCAGGTGAACTACGGTAGCGGGCACATAGTTGTTACCGGTCCCCAACTGCTGCCTCCGCCAGGTCGGTCATCTCGCATGCCTTGTCGATGTCGAGCACATGCATGAGCCGGTCATTCAGTTTGTGAACACCCAGGATCATGGTTCGAACGGTTCGCCTTATGGTTTCTGGCGGGGGCTCAAACGTGTCTTCCTCCACCTCCACCACATCGCCAATTTCATCGACCAACAGACTGACCGCGCCATCGTCGGAGCGGACGACGACATTCATCGCCAGCATTCCCACCGGGCGCGGCTCCAACTCAAGTCGCTGGCGCAGGTCGACAGCAGTCACGATCTGTCCGCGCAGGTTGATCAGGCCGCTGACCACGCTGGGAGCGAGCGGAACCTTGGTCATTTCCAAAGTCCGGATGACTTCCTGGACGCCTTTCAATTCCACTCCAAAGAGCAGTCTGTCGAGGTAGAACGTGCAAAACTGAGAAGTATGGGCCATGGCCTAATTGACAGCCTCCGCTGTGTTCATCGCCGAAGTGGCCGGAGTAGGACACAAATCCGCACCGCGCAGAATGGCGGGAATATCGAGTAACTCCGTGACCCGGTCGCCAATCACCACTGAATACAGGACGGCCGGACGAGTGGCGGCCAACCTGACGTCCGCGCGGTCTTCGACAATGTCGAGGATGCGGTCTACGACCAATCCAAAAGAACGGCCTTTGTGATTCAGAACCAACACTTGAATCGGCCCCGACCCCGGTACCGGCGGAACCCGGAGCGCGCGCAGTCGAGCGCGTCGCTCTTCGAGCGCAACATCGAGCCGGATCAAGGGCAAGATCTGTCCGCGATACTGCGTGACCCACTGGCTGCCCGACACTTCCACCTGCTCGACCGGAAACTCTTCCAGACGCGCCAGCGTACTGAGTGGGATCGCCATCCGGGAATCGCCCGGTCCGGCGAACAACAGGAAGGTCTGTTTTTCGGAGCCTGTCAGCAACGCATCCGTGACTTTTCCGGCCATGGACCGGTCGTGCATTTCCGTCACCACGCTCGCCCGTTGCGCCAGACCAAGTACATCCAGGATGAGCGCGACTTTGCCGTCGCCCATGATGCTCGAACCGGCAAACGTCTTCACCGTCTTGAGCTGTTTGCGCAGCGGCTTCACCACGATTTCCTCAGTGTCGTTGATCTCGTCCACGATCAACCCAAACTGCCGCTCATCGGCCTGCAAGACAACGATGTTGACCGCATCGTCTTCTTTCGACTTCTCCGACGTGAGCTTCAGTTCCTGGTTCAGATACACCAACGGCAGTAAACGTCCACGCAGCCGGTAGACGGGCGCGCCGTGTACCAGTTCAATCCGCTTGCCTGCTTCTTCCGCTTCCAGGCGCAGCAGTTCGAGCAGGCTCACCTGCGGAACCGCATAAAGCTCGCCGGCGCTGGTCACAATCAGAGCGGGGATGATGGCCAGGGTCAGCGGAATCTTCATGCGCACCATCACGCCCTGACCGAGCTTGGACTGCAGTTCGACGGTGCCGCCGATCTTTTCAATGTGCGTCTTCACTACATCCATCCCCACGCCCCGGCCCGAGACGTTGGTGATTTTTTCGGCGGTCGAGAAGCCGGGCAGAAAGACCAGATTCACAATCTCGCGATCGTTGAGCCGGCTGGCCTGGTCGGCGGAGATCAGGCCCTTCTGCACCGCTTTGTCGCGAATCCGGTTGTGATCGAGGCCGGCTCCGTCGTCGGAAATTTCGATGTTGACCTGTCCCCCTTCGTGAAACGCGCGCAGTGCCAGCAATCCCTCCGGATCTTTCCCGGCCGCCTTACGCACTTCGGGGCTTTCGATGCCGTGGTCGACCGAATTTCTCACCAGATGGGTCAGAGGATCCTTGATGGCCTCAATGAGCGTCTTGTCGAGTTCGGTCTCTGCGCCTTCCATCTCGACCCGCACCTGTTTGCCGCAGTTCAACGCGAGGTCGCGCACGGTGCGCGGAAACTTGTTCCAGATGTTGCCAATCGGCTGCATCCTGGTCTTCATCACTGCGGCCTGCAACTCGGTCGTGATCAGGTTGAGTCGCTGGCTGGCCGCCACCAGCATGGTTTCTTCGGTGCTGTTGGCGAACTGCAGAATCTGGTTGCGCGCCAGCACCAGTTCTCCCACCTGGTTCATCAGCTGGTCGAGCAAACCGACCTCCAGCCGGATGGTGCTGTCGCTCGCAGTCTGCGTCCGCGCCGTCTGCTGCACGCGCAGCGCATCGAGGACATCGTGGGGGCGCACGACTCCGTGTTCCACCAGAATCTCGCCCATGGGGCGCTGGTTGCCTTCTCTCTGCTTTTGGGCGGCGAGCTGAATCTCCGCCGGAGCCACGCCGGCGCGGTCGATCAGGATATCGCCGATGGAAAACCGCGCCGCTGCCTCTGGCGGCGTGCCTTCGGGCGACGCAGCCACCTCGGTTTCCGAAGGCGCTTCGGCAATCGCCTGCAACCGCGTCAGCCGGGAAATCAACTGGCTGTCGTCGCGGTCGCCCTCCCCGCCGGAAGCCTCGATGCTTGCCAGTATCTGCCGGACCGCGTCCACCATCGCCAGCAGGGCGCTGGTAATTTCTCGATCGAGCGTCAGTTGGCCATCGCGCAACCGCCCGAGCAGGCTTTCGCCAACGTGCGCCACCGCTCCCAGTTTGTGCAGAGCCAGAAAGCCTGACGTGCCTTTAATGGTGTGAATCGTCCGGAAAACGCTGGCCAGAATGTCGCGGTCGCTCGGATTCTTCTCCAACGCAACCAGATCCCGGTCCAAACGATCAAGGTTCTCGTAGCTTTCGACCAAAAACTCTTTGACAATTTCGTCGGGATTATTCATGGCGGCCACACCCTCTATCGGCGTCGCCATGCTCCCCCTTAAGCACGGAAGTGCATGGCAGGGCCGCCCGGATCTCCGTCTCAACTCTCCCGATCCGACCCATTTGCTCCTCCATCGGCACACTCCGATTTGGGCCTCCCGACTCCGAGGGCCCGGTCCATTACGAAGCGCTCACGATGTGCGTTGCACCCCAAGTGGGAGCATCCGCCACGTCAAATCGGCCCGTGCCCCGGCCCCTCGACCGGTATCAACTGGCCGTATGCAGAGGGATTGGACCAACCGGAGAGCGCTGCATCATTCGCAGTAGGGCAGTTGCATGAGAGGACGCGCAGCATGATGCGCAGGAGGGCACGGCCCTAGAGGCCGTGGGAAATATCCGTTCCACCAAAAAAAACTCAGTTTCGTATCAGGGCATTGCTTCCGCGATCCCGCAAGTTCCGGGGAGTCAATGGCCCCTTCCGGGGCTGGCCGGCGAGTCTGGCGCTTTGCAGCAAACTGTTTCGCGACGTTGCATCGCGGCGCAGGATGCTACTTCGCCCGAGCTTCGTCGCCGCTCATCGTCGTTGTCCACTTGACGCCGTCGTCGGATTTTTGCACTTCAAAGTGAATCTTGTCGGCTCCCGTAAACAGGTTGACGGTCCGCCAGTACGTCTTCTTTTCCTTGTCGGTGTTGTCGCTCGAATACACCCAGCGATCGCCAACAATTTCCACCTTGCCCCATCGACTGGGATCGTCGCCTTCCACTCCGAGAGCCTGGTTGCGGTAGGCATAACCGCCATTTTCGAGAGGATGTGACGGCAAGAACACCACGAGCGCCATGTTCTTGCCATTCACGAACTGGTTGCAGGCGAAAAAATCGCCCACTTTCGCGCAATGGTTTTCAACGTGAACCGGATCCGCGGGCTTGCCATCGCTGGCGGGGACCAAATCCCATTTTCCGTCGTACAGCCGCAGCGGGACATAAGGATCGCCCGCGAGACTGGAGACTTTTGCCGGAGCGCCAGCAGGTTCCGGTTTGGCCATCTGCGGTGCCGGAGACGCCCACAGACCGAATAGACTCAGGAGCAGCGCGCTTACCATTGACTACCTCCGTGGGCAATATGGAGTGGCGGAGCGATTCACCGTCGGCCAACCACCGGGCCATGATACAGCCTTGCGCCGATTGGCAGGTTGTTTCGCAAGGTACAAAGGAGGTACAACCCTCAATTAGAATGTCCGCTATGGCAATCGCTGAACCGGCTTCGTCTTTATCTGTGGCTGTATCGGGGGCACCGTCCGGTGCGCTGGACCTCGCCTGGGTCCGCTCCCAGTTTCCGGCACTGGCGCAATTGGTCAATGGGCAGCCTGCCGTCTTTCTGGATGGCCCGGGTGGCACGCAAGTTCCGAAGCGTGTGATTGACGCCACATCAGACTACCTCGCGCGCAACAACGCCAACACCGGCGGCGCCTATCAAACCAGCCGCAACACTGACCAGATGATCGCGGAAGCGCGGTCGGCGATGGGCGATTTTCTGAATTGCGATGCGGACGAAATCGTCTTTGGCGCCAACATGACGACGCTGACCTACGCGATGAGCCGCGCCATTGGACGCGAACTAGGCCCTGGCGACGAGATTGTCTTGACGCTGCTCGATCATGACGCGAATTTCTCGCCGTGGAAAGCACTCGAAGAAAAGGGCGTGGTCATCCACACGGCGAAGTTTAACGAAGCCGATTGCACGCTCGACATGGACGACTTGGCGGCGAAAATCGGGGAGCGAACACGGCTCGTGGCGGTGGGTTACGCGTCGAACGCGGTGGGCACGATCAACGACGTCGCCGAAGTCGCCCGTCTGGCGCGGCAAGCGGGAGCGTTGAGTTACATCGATGCCGTCCACTACGGTCCGCACGGACCGATTGACGTGGGCGCCATCGACTGCGATTTCCTGGTCTGCTCGACTTACAAATTCTTCGGTCCTCACATGGGCGTGCTCTACGGCAAGCGCGAACACTTGACACGCTTGCGTCCCTACAAAGTGCGGCCTCTTACCGACAGCATTCCCAACTGCTGGGAATGGGGAACCCTGAACCACGAAGGCATCGCGGGAATTAAAGCTTGCGTGGATTACTGGGAAGAACTGGGACGGCGCGCGAAACCTTCTGCAGGCGATCGTCGGGCTGCGATCCTGGCGGCACACGAGACGATCCATCGGCACGAGCGCCAGATGATGGAGAAGATGATCGCTGGCCTGCTCGCAATTCCCGGATTGAAGTTGTACGGCATCAGCGATCCGCGCCGCTTCGACCATCGCTGCGCGACCATCGTCGTCCGCATCGAAGGCCACACGCCGCTGGAGCTGGCGACGAAGCTCGGCGACCGCGGCTTCTTTACATGGGACGGCAACTACTACGCGATGAACGTCACCGAACAGTTGGATGTCGAGCGGCTGGGAGGCTTTCTGCGCATCGGGCTGGTGCACTACAACACGATGGAGGAAGTGGAACGGATGCTTGGGGCGCTGCGGGAGATTGTGGGCTGATCGGTTCTCCGTCTGGCTTAAATTACTGCTAAGAAGATTGCAGTTGTTCCACGTCGCTTCCACGACCCACGATCGCCATCTTTGCCAGTCCAATAAAGAGTCCGTGTTCAACCACTCCTGGAGTCTGGCTCAGCGCCTGCGCCAGCGCCGCTGGATCGTCAATCCTTCCAAAGCTGCAATCGAGAATCTGATTGCCGTTGTCGGTGAGGAACGGGCTGCCGTCAGCTCTGGAGCGTAATTTAGGCGTTCCGCCGAGCGAAATAATTTTTCTTTCGATCACGGTTCGGGCGAACGCAATGACTTCGACCGGCAGCGGGAATTTGCCGAGTGCAGCGACCATCTTTCCCGAGTCCGCAACCACGATCATCTTCTTCGACGCGGACGCAACCACCTTTTCGCGCAGCAGCGCACCGCCTCCGCCTTTGATCAAGTTCAGGTTGGGATCAACCTCGTCGGCGCCATCGATGGTGATGTCGATCTCGGGATGCTCGTCGAGCGTGGTCAGCGGAATTCCGACTGCGCGCGCCAAACCGGCGGTTTGCTCGGAGGTGGGGATTCCGACGATTTTCAGTCCCGCCTTCACTCGCTCGCCGAGAGCGATCACGGCGAAATACGCGGTCGATCCGGTGCCGAGGCCAACTATATCGCCGTCGCGGACTAATTTTGCCGCGGCTCGTCCGGCAGCTTCTTTTTCTTCTTCATTTGCCATGGGTCACATGTCGCATTCTAGGTCGAAATCATCTTGCCGAGAATTTCTTTCAGCAACTTGGCGGCAACCGTTGCGGTGATCTGCGTGTTGTCTTGCAACGGATTGAATTCGACAATATCGGCGCCGACAATTTTTCCGGTTCCAGCGATGGCATGAATGTGAGCAATGGCTTCGCGGGTCGACATTCCTCCGGGCTCGCGGTGCGAAACACCTGGAGCGAAGGCGGGATCGAGCGCATCGATGTCGAAAGAAATGTAGATGGGGCCATCGACTTTCATGCGGTCAAGCGCCGGGAGGTGACACATTTCAATCACCTCGACGCTAAATTTCTTCGCCTGCTCGCGCTGATGGGCGTTGATCGTTCGGATGCCAACCTGGATCAACCGCTGCGCCGCGCCTTCCTCCATGATCCGGGCAAAGGGGCAGGCATGAGAGGAACGGCTGCCTTCGAATTCGTCGTAGAGATCGGGATGCGCGTCGAAATGAATGATCGTCAATCCTGGATTGCGCTTGCCAAAGGCGCGGACGATCGGTGCCGTAATCGAGTGATCGCCGCCCAGGCACACTGGACGCAACTGCTGGTCGAGCAGTTCGCCGACTTTTTTTTCGATCTCAGCGAAGGGATCGCTGGAAATAAATTCCAAATCGTCAGCATCGCAGAACGCGCCCTCAGCGTCGAGGTCGACGCCGGTTTCGGTTCCCTTATTCCCCGAATCGGAATGCAAGGCGACACGGATGAGCGGTGGAGCGCCCGACGGCCCGCGCAGCCACGAAGAATTTGTATCGAGTGGAACGCCTAGAATGACCGGGGTTTCGGGCTTGGCGGTATCGAGACCTGGCTTCATTGGATTGCCTGCCGCTTCCAGCACCGGAGCGGTCGTGGACAATCGTAACCCATTTCTACCAGTCCCGACGGGCCACACATGGCGAATCATCCGTTATCCTAATAGAAGATCGCTTATGGCTACTTCGACTCGCAATCCTGCCAAGAATACGGCTCCCGCCATCACTGAAAACCACGAACGCGAACGGGTCTTTGGACTGTTCCGGCAATTTGGATATCTTGAGGCGGAACTGAACCCGCTCGGGCTGCTGCCGCCGCAACCGCATCCCGACTTGCAGTTTGAAAGCAACGGCGACAATGAATTCGTGCGCGAGGCGCGGCGAATATATTGCGGCAGCGTTGGCGTCGAATTCATGCACATCGCCGACCGGGAACGGCGGCGTTGGATTCAGGAACGCATCGAGGGGGAGCCGTCCGCGGTCGATCAGCAGCGGGCGCTGGATCTGCTGATGCGCGCCGACTTATTTGAACAGACGCTGCAGCAACGGTACCTCGGCAACAAGCGATTTTCGCTCGAGGGCAACACTTCGTTGTTGGCGGCGGTGGATGAGGTTCTGGAGGTCGCGGGCGAGCGCGGCGCGGTCGAACTCGTCATGGGCATGAGTCATCGCGGACGGCTGAACGCGATCATTCATTTGGCGAGGCGACCAGCCGAGCAGGTTTTTGCGGAATTTGAAGATGTAGATCCGCGCAGCGTACTTGGATCGGGCGACGTGAAGTATCACATGGGGGCGACCGGCGAGTACGTCACGCGCAGCGGAAAGAAAATTCATATCCACCTGGTATCGAATCCCAGCCACCTGGAGGCGGTGAATCCGGTAACGGTTGGGCGCACACGCGCCAAGCAAGATCGCGCTGGTGAAGGCGGTAAGGCGAAGTATCTGCCACTGCTGGTGCATGGCGACGCCGCATTCGCGGGGCAAGGCATCACCGCCGAGACGCTGAATTATGCCGACTTGGGCGGCTATACCGTGGGCGGGACAATTCATGTGATCGTCAACAATCTTGTCGGGTTTACGACGAATGCACGCGAGGAACATTCGTCTCGTTTCTCGGCACAACTGGCGCGGCGGCAACCGATTCCGATTTTCCACGTGAATGCGGAAGACGTGGATGCGGTGCTCCGCATCTCACGCATCGCGACCGAGTATCGCTACCAGTTCGGCACCGACGTCGTCATCGATCTGATCGGCTACCGGCGCCATGGTCACAGCGAAGTCGACGATCCGACCGTGACGCAACCGCTGATGTATAAGGCGATCAAACAGCATCCGCCGCTGCATCAGATTTACGCGAAACAACTGGGCGTCGAAAACATTGCCGAGCGCGTTGGGGCCATCAAGAGCGAATATGAAGCGGCCCAGAAGAGCGCAACACAAGTCACCAAGAAGCCAATGATGCGAAGTCTTCCGACCTATTGGGACGGCTACTTCGGCGGCCGTTATAAGCCCGAGTTTGAACAACCGACGGGAATTGCTCGCGAAGAATTGTTGGGACTCACGGCTCGCCTGACCACCTATCCCGACGGCTTCCACATCCATCCCAAGGTAAAGAAGTTGCTGGAGCAGCGCGAAGAAATGGGCACGGGCAAGAAGCCGCTCGACTATGGCATGGCCGAAGCGTTGGCGTTTGCGAGTTTGGTGAAGCAGGGGATTCCGGTTCGGCTGAGTGGACAAGACTCGCGGCGCGCGACTTTCAATCAGCGGCACTCGGTGCTCCTCGATATTGAGGACGAGACGGAATACGTTCCACTGCGCAACATCGCGCCGGGGCAGGCGGCTTGCGACATTTACAACTCGACGCTTTCAGAAGCGGGCGTGATGGGATTCGAATATGGCTACAGCCGCGATTATCCCGAGGCGCTGGTTTTGTGGGAAGCGCAGTTTGGCGATTTCGCAAATGTCGCGCAGGCGGTGATCGATCAGTTTGTATGCGCCGGTGAAGACAAGTGGGGATTGCTGTCAGGTCTCGTGCTGTTGCTGCCGCACGGCTACGAAGGGCAGGGACCGGAGCATTCGAGTGCGCGCATCGAGCGATTTTTACAGTTGGCGGCGCGCGACAACATTCAGATTTGTCAGCCGTCGAATGCGGCACAGTATTTCCATTTACTGCGGCGGCAGGCGTTGCGCAATTGGAGGAAGCCGCTGGTGGTGTTTACGCCGAAGAGCATGTTGCGGCATCCGGATGCTCTTTCTCCGCTGGAGGATCTAACGCATCAGCGATTCTTGCCGGTGTTGCCGGATTTGGAAGCACAGGACGCGAAACGAATTCTGATTGCGACAGGAAAAATTGGGCACGACCTTCGCGCTGAGCGGAAGAAGCACGACGAGTCGAACACTGCCATTATTTCCTTGGAGCAGATGTATCCGTTCCCCGAAGCAGAGCTAAGTGCGGAACTCGATCGTCACGGCGCGGCGCGCGATATTGTCTGGGTGCAGGAAGAGCCGTCGAACATGGGCGCGCTTTTCTACATGCTGCCGCGGTTGAAGCGCATCGCGCACGACCGGCCAGTGTTGGCGGTGAAACGATCGGCGAGCGCGAGTCCGGCGACTGGCTCGGCGAAGGCGCATGAAGTGGAACAGAGGACGCTGCTGGCGCTGGCGTTTACGACGCAGGATTGAGAACGGATTCAAAATAAGCGGTGGCTTACAAAAATTTAGCCCAGGGAACGGTGCTCCGTCCTGGGCTTATTTCTTCTGTCCTGGGCTTCATTTCATCTCGCTAAAACAGGGCAAATCCCCGTCACCACACGAATCGTTCTATGGCCAGCGCTTGGCTGCTTCTTCCCAGCCGGCGACGCGGGACGGAGCGGCGGCGCTCTGGGCGGCAACGACCGGAGGAATCCGTACGGGTTGTTGCGGCGCGGCGGCCGCCAAGGTTGGCTTGGGTGCTTCCGCCAGCGTTTCTTTTTCTTCCGACAGCAGCGGCGCGGCGACGCGCAAAGCCTCGACTTCTTTTTCCAGCCTGGTCAGTTCCAGTTCCTTTTGTCGTAACACTTCATACACATTTTTCATGCTTGGGCACCTTTGCGATTGAACAAGCGGATAAGCGCAGAGTATTGGGTCCAGCGCCAATTTGTCAAGGAAAACAGGCACCCGCGAGTGCTTGAGTGGTTATCGGAAGCCGTCATCGAAAAACCACGACCGCCACCAGAATGCCCATGATCAGGACAACGATGGCCAGCAGATTGACGTGGTTCGCCAGCCACGATTCGTTGACCGGCGCGGCGTTGGCCAGAAAGGCGGGGACGAACTCGGGCTCGGTCGCCGGCGCGGAGGCAGACGGTGCGTCTTCGATTGTTTTTGGTTTGGCGCTTTGGTCGGGAACATTTTGTTCGGCGCCGTGAACCTGTTCCTTCGCGTGCTGTTTTTTCTCGTGATCCTTCTTCTCGCAATCGAGGCAGAGCGACCTGCCTTCCGACACCGGGAAGCTGCAGCTGGCGCATTTTTGCACGCGGAGCATGGCCTCGGGAACGGAAGCGGGCGGCGGCAAGTTCTCAACTTCGGCGGGCGTGGTCAGCTCGAGACGAAGTGGAATCACGGAGGCGTGTTCCGCAGCCGCCTCTTTGGGCGACTCAACAGGCTTGGTAACTTCGCGCGGAACAACGGGTACGAGCTCGTGTTTCTGGCGCTGCTCCGTCAGATCTCTCTCGTCCGGATGTTTCTCGGCCAAATCTTTCTCGGCCAAATCGAGCGCCGTCGATGTAAGGTCGGCCATGCGCTCGAGGGCGATCAGGTCGCGCTCTTCGAAAGCATAGGGATGATCGGAAAACAGCTCGAACAAGCCGCGAACTTCTCCCGTCCGCCGCAGCAAGGGCAGCACGACGATGGAGGCGATGCCGAGAGCGCGGCAGGTTTCCAGATTCACGCGCGGATCGGTCTCCGCATTGTTGCAGCGGAGCAACTGCCGCCGCGAAATGCTCTCGCCAGTTAATCCTGAGCGGACCTGCAGGCGCGCGCCGACTGCTGGCGCTGAAGAACCGGCGCTGGCGCGGCATACCATCTCCTCACCCTGGGGCAGAGCGAGGGCGGCTCCGGTGGCGCCGGTAATGTACTGCGCGCGCTCCGTCAATAGTTGGAGCGCGGAATCCAGTTCGGCTTCGGCCAGAGCAGGATTCCCGTTGGACTTGTCGTTCGCCGAACCCACAACAGACCGTTGATCTGTCCGAGCGGCCGCGTCATCGGCAGCGGCGGGCGGGAACGGCCCTTCGGGTTGTGCGGCTCCGTGCATTGAGGGGCTGAACCGAGTCTCGCCTTGGAGGGTGAAGCTGTCAAGGGCTGCGCGAGGCAGGCTTTCCGCGTTCAGGCGTCGACGATTCGAGTGCGGACCGCAACCCGCCGCCGATGGCGAATCCGATTGCCTCGCTCATAAATGTTGCGGTTATAATTTCGGCGAGGTGTTCGAGGTGTCTTCAATGATCGTTCGCGTCGCCACAATTTCCGCGCTGTTTTTTGCTTCTCTCGGCTCGGTCGCTCAAGCCCCATCGACTGCGTTTGACGGAGTCGATCGGTGGAAGGAGTCTTTGGCGGCAACGACCATCGCTTCGATCGGGACTTTGTACTCCACCGATCCGCCCGCGAAGTTCAAGGCCAAGGGCCAAAAACCTCAGCCCGACATCTCTCCCGAAATCGATTTCTGGCAAAAGCTAATTTCTTCCGGCATGACCGGCTTCGAAATCAACCCCGTCGAAGAACAGGACCAGCAGGGACTTCACTTCGTGACGCTGGCGGTAGCGATGAAGATGAAGACGGCCGACGGCCCGCGAACCCGCTATGTAACGGAGCAGCAAGCGTGGCAGCGCCAGGCTGGCGGGTGGCGGATCGTGGTGGCGGCGCATTCCGATGTGGTCAAGATGCCGCCGGCTCTGCATCCGAATCCGAATCTTTACAACAAAGATGCGGACGCGAAGGTTGAAATTGCGGAAGCTGTGGCCACCGCAAAAAAGGATCGTCAGCATGTCATCCTCGTCGTCGGCGCGAACTGGTGCTACGACTGTCATGTGCTGGATCAGGCGTTTCATCAAGCGGACGTCGCTCCGCTGGTACGGAAGGGTTTTCAGGTTGTGCATGTCGACATCGGCGACGACGGCAAAAAGAACAATACCCTGGCGGCGGATTATCAGGTCCCGCTCGATCGAGGCGTCCCGGCGCTGGCGGTTCTCGACGCGGACGGTAAGGTGCTCTATTCGCAGAAGAATGGCGAGTGGGAGTCGGCGCGGACGCTCGATCCCGACGACGTGATCAAGTTTTTGGATAAGTGGAAACCGTAAAGGTGAGGCCCGCGCCAACGGGGATGACAGAAATGAAACAAAAGACTACTGCGCCTTGTCTTCCTTGTGCCGCAGCCAGTCGATAAACATCTGCTCTTTCGGCTTGTCGTAGGCCATGAGTTGATGGCGGACGCTGCGTCCGCTAACGAAGTGGCAGACTTCTTCGGCGAGATTCTTAGCGTGGTCGCCGGCGCGTTCGAGGGATTGGGTCATGAAGATGACTTGCAGGCTGGCGTGGCGGGCGACGTTTTCCGGATTCTCGATGTGCCGCAGAAAAATCAGATTGCGCAGGCGATCCATTTCGGCGTCGGCGCGGAGCACGTCGATCGCTTTTTTGACGTCTCGTTGCGAAAACGATTGACCGACATCGGCTAACATTTTTTCGAGGACGGTCGCCATCTGCGTCAGGTCGCGGGAATCCTGCGAGTCGAGGTGTCCGCTGGCCGCTTGAGCGCTGGTGGCAAAGCTGAGCAGCAGGTCTCCAATGCGCTCCAGCCCGATCATGACTTTCATACACGCGAGGAGTTGCCGGGTTTCGGTCTCGGGGACTTGCGTGATGGTCGAGGTGACGCCGGAGTCGACTTCGACGTCGATGGCATCGAGTTCTTTTTCGCACTGCCGGATGGCGTTGAGGCGCGACATGGAACCGGTGGCGATTCCCTCAGCCGCAATGGCCGCAGCTTCGCGCGCTAACTCGCAGGCTTCGACCGTTCGTCGCACTAAGACCACATGCGAGGGCTCAATCGGAGGTGTTTTCACGCTGGCTGTGCTCATCGGCAAACCCGCCTGCTTGGTTGGATGCCAAATTCGCTCCGGTGGACGCGAGCGATATCACCCAAGGTTTGGGACACAATTCCAGTAGTAGCATAATTCGCGGCGGTGCGGAGCAGGTTACAAGCGGGTGAATTTTTGTCGATTTTACGGCGATTCGGGGCGGATTGCTCACAGCCCGCGGCCACGCCACAAAAGCTCAACGTCCCTTTGCTCTGAACCCATGTTTATAATCTAAAGACTCGCCACGATTCGTGCGCAGTCCGACTCGGCGTGAAGACCGTCACTGAAGGACACTCATTGTCACTCGAAGACAACATTTATGAAATCCGGATCGAGAAGCTGAAAAAGATTGAGGCTCTCGGGCAGCCGGCTTATCCGACGAAGTTCAACTACAGCCACACCGTGGCGCAGATTCTGGCCGAGTACAGCGGACAGACTGCCGAGGAACTGGAATCTCCGCGCGTAAGCGTGCGGGTTGCGGGGCGCATCATGACGATCCGGCTGATGGGCAAGGCCGGCTTCGCGCACTTGCAGCAGGACGGCCAGCGGCTGCAGTTTTACGTTAAGAAAGATGCCATCGGCGATGCGGGATATGAACTCTGGAAATTGCTCGATCTCGGCGATCACATCGGCGTCCGCGGATATCTGTTTCGCACCCGCACCGGCGAGCTGAGTATTCACGTCGAGCAGCTCGAATTCCTGAGCAAAGATTTATTGCCGCTACCCGAAAAATGGCACGGCCTGACTGACGTGGAGACGCGATACCGGCAGCGCTATGTGGATCTTGTTGTCAATCCCGAAGTGCGCGAAGTGTTCATGAAGCGCAGCGAACTGGTGAAGTCGCTGCGGCGTTCGCTCGAAGCCGAACAGTTCATCGAAGTGGAGACCCCGATGATGCATCCCATTGCCGGGGGAGCCGTCGCGCGTCCGTTTGTCACGCACCACAACACCCTCGACATGGATTTATTTCTCCGCATCGCGCCCGAGCTTTACTTGAAGCGGCTGGTGGTTGGCGGTCTGGACCGCGTGTATGAAATCAATCGCAACTTCCGCAACGAAGGCATCTCCATGCGGCACAACCCGGAATTCACCATGCTCGAGGCTTATCAGGCTTATACGGACTATCGCGGCATCATGGAGATGACGCAGAAGATCATCACGCAGGCCGCAATGGATGTGACCGGTGGGACGAAAACGAAGTGGGGCGAAGAGGAAATTGACTGGTCGAACTGGCGGCAGCTGACCATGCGCGAGGCGATTGCTGAATTCTGGCCCGAAGCTGCGGGGGCAAAGCCTCAGATTGCGGACTTTGCATCGCAAGAGAGCGTTGGCAAGCTCGTCGCACGGTTCAACTCCTGGCATTCGCACGTGGCTTACGATCCGAAGGAACCAGCGGGCAAGACCATCGCTGCGCTATTTGAGGCTTGCGCCGAAGAGCACCTGACCCAGCCGACGATCATCTACGAGTTCCCTACCGCGGTCTC
>JAYUJG010000374.1:0-5273 GCA_043765355.1 Acidobacteriaceae bacterium
CCGCTCTATAATCTTCTCCATCCGTGGACACACCCGACCCAATCCGCGACGACAACAAGACCTCCGGCCGCCGCAAAGCCGTCATCGCTCTGGCGATTGCCGCTTTTCTCCTCCTCACCGTTCTGGTGTTGCAAGCCTCGTTCAATCTGAAATTCATCAGCCCTGACAGCAATCAGGAACTTCTATTCTTCGCCGGCCTGAGCGGATTGATTTTCTTCGCCTTCGTGGCCCTGACCGTCGTTCTCGGACGCAATCTGCTAAAGCTCTACGCCGAACGCCGGCAGGGCGTGGCTGGTTCTAAGTTCCGCACGCGCCTGGTTGTAGTCAGCCTCCTGCTGTCGTTCTTACCCGTGATCGCAATGTT
Organism: Acidobacteriaceae bacterium; assembly: GCA_043765355.1. Lineage (GTDB taxonomy): Bacteria > Acidobacteriota > Terriglobia > Terriglobales > Acidobacteriaceae > Acidiflorens. Next base: position 365 of record JAYUJG010000374.1, read on the forward strand.
CTGGTTCTCCTACGGCCTGATGAACCGCTCCATTGACAAGTGGTTTTCCCAGCCGGTCGAGGAAGTGCGCGCCGATACCGCAGCCATGTCAGCCCTGCTCTTCGATTACGCGGGCCAGAACGCAGCCTCGGAAGCCCAATCCGTCGCCCAGTCTGAGGAATTCCAAAACGCCTTCGCCGATAGAAACTTTTCTCAAGTCAATGAAGAATTTCGGGAGCACATCCCCACGCTGCAAGGCGGATTCATCGTGGCTTTGGCCCACGCGAACGAAGCATCCAGCCTCAACACGCCCGCGCGCTGGGCCGACATGAAAGATCGCTTCCCAGTGCAGTCGGCCCTGCGCGGCGAACATCCCCATTTCCGGTGGGGCTCGACGGACTACATTGTCGCCGCCGCGCCCCTTCGAGACGGCGCTGTAATTGTGGCCATGCCGCTCCCGCGAAAATTTGCCGAAACCGCCCGCCAGATTCAAGAAAGCCAGCAGCGCTACATCGAACTCGCCGCCAAGAGAAAGTTGTTTCGCCGGACTTACATCGGATTCCTGCTCTTGCTAACCGTCGTGGTGCTGTTCGCCTCCACCTGGCTCGCGCTCTTACTGTCGAAGTTGGTCAACCGTCCAGTTGCGGCGCTGGCGGCAGGCACCGAAGCCATTTCCAAGGGGCAGCTCGATTACCGCGTCGATATCCACGCCACCGACGAACTCGCGGAACTGGTGCAGTCTTTCAACAGCATGGCGGAACAACTTGAATCCAGCCGCCGCCAGATCGAAGCCTCCAGTCATGACGTGGGCACCGCGAACGAGGCGCTGGAGCGAAGACGCCGCTATATTGAGACGGTCCTGGAAAGTATTCCGACGGGAGTGATTTCCGTGGACGCGGCCCGCCGTGTGACCCTCGCCAACGCCGCTTTCTCCCGCATGTTCTACCTCGATCGCAACGAATACCTGAGCCCCGCGGCGCTCGTGGGCCGGCCATTGCAGGAGGTGATCCCCGCCGATGTTCTCGCCGATCTGGACCCGTTACTGCGCCGCGCCGATCGGATGGGCATCACGGCCGCAAACATGGAACTCGACCTGCCCCGCGCTCAGCTGAATGTCGCCGTCACCGTGTCCGCACTGCGGCACGCCGCCGAAGGCTTGGGATACGTCCTCGTTTTCGAAGACCTGTCGGACCTGCTGCGTGCGCAAAAACAAGCGGCATGGCGCGAAGTAGCGCGGCGGGTTGCGCACGAAATTAAGAACCCGCTTACCCCGATTGCTCTTTCCGCCGAACGCATTCATCGCCACCTATCGCGTGGCACTGCGCCCGACGCCGCTTCCCTCGAAGTGATTCGCACCTGCGCGGCAACCATCGGCAACGCCGTCGAAACCGTGCGCACGCTGGTCGACGAATTCTCCGTGCTCGCCCGTTTCCCCGCTTCGCGCCCGCAACCCGCCAGCCTGAATACTCTGGTGGAAAGCGCGCTCCTTATGTTCAATGGCAGATTGGATGGCATCCGCGTGCGCACCGAACTGGCGCACGACCTGCCTTCCGTAATGGCCGATCCGGAAGCGATCAAGCGCGCGGTAGCGAACCTCGTCGACAACGCCGCCGAATCGATGCAGCACGCGATGCTGAAAGAGATTACGATTGCCACTTCACTGGTAGCCAGCCGCGATGCCGTAGAATTAGTCGTCTCTGACACCGGACACGGCGTTTCCCGCGACGTAAAAGAAAAATTATTCCTGCCCTATTTCTCAACCAAGCAACGCGGCACAGGGCTGGGGCTCGCCATCGTAAGTAGAATTGTGGAAGACCATCGCGGCTCGATTCGCGTCGAAGAAAATCAGCCGGTGGGCAGCCGTTTTGTGATCGAGCTGCCAGTCGTGACAGAAACAATCGGCGCGCCAGCGGCAAGCTAACATGCCACACATCCTCATCGTCGACGACGAAGCTGGCATCCGCGATTCCCTGCGCGGCATCCTCGAAGACGAAGCTTACAAGACCAGCGTCTGCCCCAGCGGCGAGGACTGCCTGGAACTGCTGCGCAAGAACAGCTACGACCTGATCCTGTTGGATGTGTGGCTCACCGGCATCGACGGCCTGGAAGTTCTCGAAAAAATCCGCATCATGGACGATCCGCCCGAAGTCATCATGATCTCCGGCCACGGAACCATCGAAACCGCCGTGCGCGCCACCAAACTCGGCGCCTATGATTTCGCCGAGAAGCCGCTCTCGCTGGAAAAAACTCTCATCCTGGTAAAGAACGCTATCGAAGCCCGCAGATTACGCCACGAAAATCTCGACCTCCGCAAGCAACTCCAGTCCAGGAGTGTCATCGCGGGCGACAGCGTTCCGATGAAAGCGCTCCGGCAACAAATCGCGCTCATGGCTCCGACCAATGGGCGCGTCCTGATCTACGGCGAATCCGGCACCGGCAAGGAGTTGGTCGCGCACGCCATCCACATGCAGAGCCCGCGCAAAGACGAAATGTTTGTCGAGATGAATTGCGCCGCCATTCCCGAAGACCTCATCGACAGCGAACTGTTTGGCCATCGCAAGTCGTCGTTTCCCGGAGCGACCGCCGACAAGGAAGGCAAGTTCCTGAAGGCCGATCGCGGAACCTTGTTTCTCGATGAAGTCGGAGACATGAGCCTGAAGACGCAATCGAAGGTCCTGCGCACTCTGGAGCAACAACGATTCATCCCCGTAGGCAGCGACGATCCCGTGACGGTCGATGTGCGAGTAATTGCGTCCACCAACAAAGATCTGGAAGAAGAAATCGCCCGGGGAAATTTCCGCGAGGATCTTTTCTACCGTCTCAATGTCGTTCCATTCGTCGTACCGCCGTTGCGCGAACGCAAAGAAGATATCCCGTTATTCGCGCGGCATTTTCTAAAAGAATTTGCCTCGGCTTACGGACGTCGTCCCAGAGAAATCACCGACGACGCCATCGAGGCGCTGATGCGCTATGCGTGGCCAGGAAACGTCCGCGAGTTGCGCAACGTGATCGAGCGCATCGTGATCATGAATCCCACCACGACTCGATTCGAACGTAAGCATCTTCCACCATTGGTGCATCGCGACAGCAGCCGCAAGGTCGCGGGCACAGACGGTTCCACGTTACACCAGGCGCGAGCCGCTTATGAACGCGACTACATTCTGAAGAAGCTGGACGAAAACCACGGCAACGTCAGTCGCACGGCGGAAGTATTAGGCCTGGAAAGAAGCCATCTCTATCGCAAGATGAAAAGTCTGGGAATCGCGGCCAAGGAGTAAAACGGTTGCTAGTCGTTGGTCGCTAGTTGCTCGCGATTCGTGGGAGCTTGGTGATGCTGTGACCGACCAGCGCCAACAGCCGCAGTGAGACGATCCGCTAACGACCCGGGACGAACGACCAACGACCTATTTTTTCAGCATATGAATCTCAGTCCCATTCTTGTGGAACTGGACTTCATCCATCAGCTGATTGATCAGGTAAATGCCGCGCCCATGATTCGAATAGATGTTCTCGCCCTGACAAGGGTCGGCAATCTTGGTGGGATCGAAACCGAAGCCGGGATCGCGCACCACGATTAACATGCCTTGGTGCTGGTCGCAGGCCACATCGCATTCGATAATTTTAGATGGATCGCTTTTCGCTCCATGCACGACAGCGTTGGCCAGCGCTTCGGTCAGCGCCAGTTCAATGTCATCTTCGCGTCCCGGAGCGCACTTCATTTCCCGCACTACGTTCATCACGCTGCGGACCACCGGGTCGACGGCATCGCGGTCGGCAACCAGCGTCACGCTAAGTTTCAGATCAAGCTCGGCGGCATTGATCGACGATGCCCGCGGCTGCTCCGGCTGTCCTGTGGGTGAGGAAGAGTCTTCCATAAAACAACGGCGGGCTTCGGTTTCAGCCTTTCCCTCCTCACTTAGATGCGGGAAGGCACTGAGTGATTCTAGGGACTTAAGAGCCCGGATGCAAACTGTATTTCGGACGCAGGCAGCGATGACGTGCTACGCCAACGGGTTACAACGGTCAAATACCTCCCGGAGACGTGACGGGGGACGCAGCGGGAGACGCGGCAAGCCGCGTCGCTGCAGGAATCCTACGACTCCGGATCCACCGCCCCGCCGATCTGCTGCAACTGCCGGCGCCAATCCAGTTCTTCCACGAACGTCCGTGAATCGCGCCATCCAGCTTTGATCTTGACGAAGAGTTCGAGAAAAACCTTGGTCCCCACCATTTTCTCGATGTCGAGACGCGAGTTGGTCCCAATCTTCTTGAGCATCTGCCCACCTTTCCCCAGCAGGATGGCCTTCTGCCCATCGCGTTCGCAAAAAATCACCGCCGCAATGCGCGTCATTCTCGGACTCTCTTCAAATTGCTCGATCAGCACCGAAACCGCGTGCGGCACTTCTTCATGCGTCTGCATGAGAACGTGCTCGCGGATCAACTCCGCTGCCATAAACCGCACCGGTTGATCGGTAATCTGATCTTCGGAGAAATAACGCGGACCGTTGGGCAGAGCCTTCAACACGCACGAAAGCAGCTCGTCGAGCCCTTTCCTTTTAAGGGCAGAAATGGGCACAATCTCTTTGAAGTCGTGCAGCGTCTGAAACTGCGCAATCAGCGGTAGCAGTTTGCTCTTGTCGGCGAGCAGATCAATCTTATTGAGCAACAAGAAGACCGGAGTTCCGGCCTTCTTCGCAAGATCGAGGACGGTCTCGTCGTCGCGATCCCACTTCCTCTTGGCATCGGCAATAAGCAAAATCAGTTCGCAGCCTTCGAGCGCCTCGCGCACCTCGGACATCATCTTCCGCCCAAGCGACGAACCGGATTGGTGAACTCCGGGCGTATCGATGAGCACGATTTGCCCCGCTTCGCGCGCCTTGACTTTTGGAACATTAATAATTCCGAGAATGCGATTGCGCGTCGTCTGCGG
>JAYUJG010000375.1:0-12519 GCA_043765355.1 Acidobacteriaceae bacterium
GCCTTCAACACGCTCTCAGAAGGAGCGAAATGACCCATCACTGTCTCTTTGCCGTCGAATCGCGCGATCACGCGGCTGCGCAGACTGCGGTCGAATTCAATCCTGAGATTCGCTCCTTGAATCTGCGACCTGTCCGTAGAGGGGTTCGCAACACCGGCGTGCAGCCCGGATGAAAGCAGGATCGCGAGAGCGGCGGCAGTTGTCCAGAAGTTAAGAGTCATGAAACCTCCAATGTCATTTGCTCGCGTGACGGGAGAGATCCCGGTCAGACGAAACCTCCCCTGCATTGCCGTACCAGAAGACAGCACCTTTCGAGATCGGCGGCAGACTGAACGTGGTCCTCCCATTTGCTTGGGTACCGTCTATTTTCTGAACGTCTCCGAGAAATGGCAGGAAAAAACCGAAACTACCCGGCACGGTTGGCAGACTGATCTTCGCATCTGTCTGGGGAGTCTGTATCGGGTTCTTGCCGCCGACCAATCCCGCAAAATTCGCGAGGAACACGTGAGGTGCGCCGTTTACCTGCGCCATAGAGGTCGAAACAGACGGAGAGGCAGAAACTTCAATGCCGTGATTCGGCGGCAGGCTGTCAAGGAACGCTTGCTGCAATTGCGGATTGGCGTGATCGAAGTCGGCTTCGAGAGCGGCGTTGTAGGCCTTTCCGGGGCACTTCGGAAATCGGACGATGTTTGGCTGATCGCCGGGTGAAATGGCGCCTTCAGCGGTGACGATGAGCTTCTTACCCTGTTTTACGTATTGTTCAATCCAGCTTCGCTCTTGTTCGCTGAATACGCGGACGTCAGGCAGGATAAGCGTCTCGCCATGAAATTCATTGAGCGTCCGGGGGGTGACAACCTGAAACTCGCGATGGGCCTGCATCAGCAGAATCAGAATTCCTCGATAGGAGCGGATGAATTCATCCGCATAGAAATTGCGCGTTTGTGGAGAAAAATAGACTCCGATCGGGTCCAACGAAGTGCGCGGCAGATAGAACGTCTTGTCGTGCAGTTTGATCCACGCGAAGATTTTCTTTCGGGTTTGGGCATCGTTAGACCCGGCCATGGAGTGCCCTGGCGCGTCCCAGAAGTTTGCTCCGGTCATGATCTGCGACATAGCCAGGTTGAGCATGGCCTCACTCCGATCCACATTCTTGTCGCCATCCCAGGAATAGTTCAGGATCCAGGTCGCTTTCCCCTGCGCAAACGCCCGGAACGAGTACATGCCTACCTGATAGCGGAACCAATCCAGTGGCGTGCGAGAGGAAGCCATGTGGTCACCTTCGCCGAATTCGTATTCGTGCGCGATCGCATCCACAACGGCGTAGAGACTGTACACATCAGCTCCTACGCGGGCCGACTCCTGCTCAATTCCTGGGTAGATTTCCGGAATGGTTTTGATCTGCGGATTGACCGATTTCGCGTTCTGGTCGATTTCTTGTATGAAATCGGTAAAAGTCTGGATGCGAAAAATGACCCAGCTGCGGAAATTCGGGTCTGAAAAATTCCCGATTTTCACATCTTTCTTGGCGTCGAGACCAGTCTGCTTTTTGAAAGCGGCCACCGTGTAGTCGTCAAAGCTCGCCCAAGTATCTTCCCAGCCATCAAAATGAGTCATCCAGTAGGGAATGTCCACGTAGATGCCATCAATCCCGGTGGCGGCGATCTGCCGTACGCGCTCCATATATCTCTTTCGCCATTCCGGCGCATAGGGGGTGACCCACACATCTTCATCTCCTTTAGCGATCCAAAACGCGGAGCCGCCGCCAAAGATTGCGGGTTCGCCGGTGATCTTGCGCTGCAACCAGTCGGGATGATCCTTCGCCAGTGTATGGGCAGTCTTGTCGGCATTGGCCGTGATGCATTCCGTACCGGCGATGTAGACAAAGGCGTGATTTCCAACAGCGTGGGCCTTCGCGGCAACGGACCGAATCGCTTCCAGCTTCGCTTTCGGGTCAAGAAAGCTTTCGTAGCGGCCGGGTATGTCGTTGTCGACTTCAATCCCTGAGACGCCAGTCTCCTCGGCATTCGCCACGATCTTGCCGGCATTGTCGGCTGCCAAACCGTACGCGCCGATGCGCGCATAGTTGGTCCAGTCTTGTTGGGAGGTCGAAGAACCGAGTGCGATCAGAAGAAAAAAGAAAAGCCCGGCAACCCTTTGTTTATACATGCAAGCTCCAACTGAGGTTTCTGGGACTGCTGTGCTGCGTTGCCAGAGGTACCGTCTCTACCCGGGGCCATAAGTCTGTTACCGCCTGGAAATCGCAACCGGAGTGGGGCGGTTTGCGTTTTGTCCGAACAGGCTTCTTGCGCTGGCAATCCAGCCGAAGGAAAAGAACGATGATCTGTGAGAACTGTCGCCTCGCTAACCGCAGCCTAAAAACTAAGCTTCAGTGCAAATTGAATCTGTCGCGGAGGCCGCGCCGCCAGAAGGTTTCCGAACACTGTCGATGTATTGTTAAAGGTGGTAGCGCTGTTGCCATTCTGGGGCCCGCTGTTCGCGAACAAAAAGTTTGTGTGGTTCAAGACATTGAAAAACTCTGACCGGAATTCCAGATTGGTTCGTTCTGACATCCGGAAATTCTTGGACACTGAAAAATCCCAAGTCTTAGAGCCTGGTGCCTCGATCGTGTTCCGCCCAACATTGCCAAACGAGCCCTGCGCAGGATCCACGAAGGCGCAGGTATTGAACCAGGCAGTAGGCGTGTGAATTCTGCTGGGGGCGACGCAGCCGGGGTTGCCCGGCACTGGACCTGCCTGATTGGGATTCCCAACCTGGTCAGGACGCTGTGACACGCCGCCCGCGCCGCCATCGGCGTTTGCAAAGTTCCCATTGGTGTCGAGCACGGTGTACCAATTGCCCGTCGAGACCGTGAAGATGTTCGTGACCTGCCAGCCACCGACTACTTGATTCGTAAATCCACTGGCCTGGCCGAAAAATCGCTTGCCATGGCCAACCGGCAGTTCATAGATCGAATTCAGCACTAACCGGTGGCGCACATCGAAGTCTGAACTCCCCCGCTCCGCCGATGGATTCCGGAAGTTGCGGAAGTCACTGTTGTTCTGCGTCGGTCCCAGGTTTGCGTTGGAGGCATTATCGATGGAGTGCGCCCATGTGTAGGATGCTTCAAACTGCAATCCCTTCCTGAAACGCTTTTCGAATCGCGCCTGCAGCGAGTTATAACTCGACGATCCCGACGAGCGGAACCAGTCAATTCCAGTATCGAAAACCGGACTGCAATTGTCTGGGGTCGACGGCGCGCACGGACCGAATCCAACCTTAGACGCGAAAACCGGCCGTCGCGGAGCCGTTGGTGCGCCCGAAATGTCCGTTGGTGCCGCCTGGTTGCCGTTGAAGAACGTATAGAGCTTCGTGCCCTTCGATCCGGCATAGGTCAGAGCGAATACGCTGTCCCCCGGCATTTCTCTTTCGAAGCCCAGGTGCCACTGCTGCATGTAGGGTGTGCGCAGTTTCTTATCGACAGCGAAAAAGATGGGCGTATTCGGGTCAACCAACGAGTTTGCAGGAAAGCCAGAAGCCAATGTCGGTATTCCCGCGACGGTGCAGTCCGTTTGTCCCGGATTCGGATTCGCGGAGGGCGAGCTGCATGGCGATATCAGCGACTGATTTACAAAGAACGGCGGATTGAAACCCGGACTGGGATTCGAATAAGGCCCATTCTCCTGTCCGCCATAAAACATGCCGTATCCGGCTCGCAACACCGTCTTCGGCATGAAGTTCCACGCCAAGCCGACGCGCGGGGCGAAATTATTCCGGTCTGAGTTGATCAGGCCGCGGCTTCCGGTAGCGCTGATCTTTACGTACTGCGAAATAAACGGCGTCAATGCCGCATTCTTGCCTTTCGGAACAATGATGGTCGGGTCGGCCGGATTGCTAAGATCAAAGTTCCCGGTGTCGTTGAATCGTTCCGAAACGGTTCCAAACAATTCGTAGCGCAGTCCGAGGTTCAACATCAGGTTCGGTGTGATCTTCCAGTCATCCTGTCCATAGAACGCATAGGTGTTGCGAAAATAATCGACGTTGTGCAAATTGTTGATGCTGCCGCCGCTCGTGAGCCCGGCAATAAACGAGGCGAATCCGCTGCCTCCCGACCCGATGGCCGCTGGATTGTCTGTAAGAGTGGCACCGAAAGCGAGAGCGCCGCGAGCCGCCGCGGGCTGGAAGATCGTGAATTCCTCGCGCCGGATCTCCGTCCCGTATTTCCATGTGTGCCGTCCCCGCACCCAGGTTAGGTTTTCGGAAAGCGTGTACGAATTCTGCAACTCTCTTGAAGGGAGGAACGTTGGACTTCCCAAGGTCGTCACATCGCTAAAAGTCAGCTGTGGCAGGCCTCCGATTCCGGGAGAGAACGGAACCCCCGGAAAGGCGATGTTGGGGTCAGCCGATACGTTGGTGTTGGCGTTAAGCTCCAGGCGCTTGGCGTTCACGCGGTTGTAGCCGAGCCGCACCTCATTGATAAGTTCGGGTTTGAAAATGTGCGTCCAGCTGGTGGCCAGGCTGCGATAGGAAAAGTTTTCGTCGCCGCTGAAGAATCCGCCACCGTCCGCCACCCCTCCAAACGTGCCCGGGATGGAACTTGGCTGGTTCTCGATGCTCGCTCTGACAAACGCGTTGTCCTTGTCGGAAAACTTATGGTCCACGCGGGCATCGAAATTGTTCCGTGTTTCCTTGCGCACTGGATTCGCCAGAAAGTTGTTGCCGCTCGACTGGATCGGTCCAGCAGTTGGGAAAAGTGCCGCCAACCGCAGCGCTAGTGGATCCAGTGAACCTCCACCAAAAACCACTGGAATCGCGGGAATGATATTGAGTGGCTTGCCAGTGCCGTCATACTGGAAAGGGACGCCGCAGTCGGCCTGCCCCACAATGCCAACCTGTGCCAGCCGCGCATCAAAAATCTCGCCAGCGTAAGTCGGGGCCTTATTGCAATCGGGCTGTCCGGTCGGTTTCGTGTAGTCGATCAGGCTGGAAAAGTCACCTTGACGCCACGCTGCCGGCGGCACAAATCCAGTCTGCGTCTGCGACTGCCGCACGCGGTAGCCCTCATAGTCGATGAAAAAGAAGCTTCGATTCCGTCCGTTATAGAGACCCGGAATATCAATCGGTCCGCCAAAAGTTACACCAAACTGGTTCTGCTTGTATGGCGGGACGGGCTGGCCGGAAGCGTCAAAGTAGTTGCGGCCATCGAGCTTGTCGTTGCGCAGAAATTCCCATGCCGATCCGTGAATCTGGTTGGCTCCCGACTTGATCACCGCGTTAACAATCGCCCCGTTGCCGCGCCCGAACTCCGCGCTGTATGCATTCGTCTGGACTTTGAATTCCTGCAAAGCCTCGACCGGGGGTTGAATTACGAAATTAGTTTCGTTGAGCAGATCGGGCAGATTTGAATTGTTGTCCACGCCATCAAGCAAGAAGTTGTTCTGTAGCGATCGCGCTCCATTCGCGCTGAAGCCGTATCCGCCTTCGTCGCGGGCGCCCGGCTCGCTCGGTGCCGTACCCGTGCTGAGCAGCGCCAGTTGTGCAAAGTTGCGTCCGTTGAGGGGCAGATTGCTGACGCGCTTCTGATCGACCACCTGGCCCAATTCTGAAGTCTCGGTTTCCAGCAGCGGGGCGGCGCCGGTCACGACCATCTCTTCGCTAATTTGCCCCACCTGTAGCGCGGCGTTAACCGCTATGCGCGCTTGCACATGTAGTTCCACCGTCTCTGACACGGCCTTCTTGAAGCCAGCTTTCGTCACCGTCACTTTGTACCGCCCAACGTGCAACGGGCTGGCCACATACTCACCCGACTCGCTGGTGGTCGTCTTGAAGGTTTGCCCGCGCTCGACGTCCGTGACCTCGACCGCCGCATCAGGCACGACCGCACCGCTCGCATCTTTCACCGTTCCCACAATGCTGCCGGTATCCTTTTGCGCCCACACCGGCACGCAAACGACAAGCCACGAAAATGAAAGGATCACGGAAACGAAAAGGCGAGACGTGCGCGAATTCTTCATAGATAAACCCTTTAACAAACGCCTACAGGATCTTTTTTGTTAACAGATTATTACGTTCGATTACTATTACTTTCGTTTTCAAACGTTGTCAAGCAGTTTTTGGTCCGCACGGGCAACATAACAATGAACACAAATACATTGTCAGGAGCAGCCTCGTCGAAGACTAAGGAAGGGTCACCCGCGACGAGTTGTAGAAACTAAGGGCGACCGGAAATAGGCCGCCCCAGAGTTTGAAGCGATCAAACTATTCCCGGGCAGTCTCCAACAGAAGGCTTCCCGTAAACTCGGCATCAATCGTCGGATGAGATGCGTCCACTTCGCCTAAATCCTTATCGTTGGCGTAATCGTGGACGCGATACTTTCCTGGCACCAAGCCTCGCAGCTCGATCTTTCCCTTCCAGTCCGCGTCTGCCTGCGGTGAGTAGAAGGCATAAAACATCTTGCCGTCTTTCTCAATTGCGTAGGCCTCTGGCGAGTCATATCCGTAGATATACAAGTCTTTGAACTCCCCACTGGAGAGCATCTTCTGGTTGTAGAGTGCCGTCCACTTCTTCCAGTGCTCTTCTTTCTCCGGGGTCAGGGCTACTCTTTGAAACTTGGGGTTTGATTCTCCCCAGGTAAACTTTGTGCCCAGAACTCCCCCGGTTCCGAGAGTGGAAGCGAAATCGCGGCCGATCTCGACATACTGGCCCGGCTTGGTCTGCGGCATATCCGAAAGCTCGACGTGATCGCCGTAGATCGCGGCTTGCGGCCCCAGCAGCGCCTTATACCACTTGATGCGCCGGCGTACTTGCACGGCGCCGACCGGGTCGGCGGTGACCGCTTGATCCATCGAAGACAGCCACGCGATGTTCGGAGTCGTGCCACACGGGCAAATCTGCGTTACGCTCTCCGGCTTCAACGCTCGAGTCGTCTGATAGATGACCTTGTAGACATCGGCCATCGCATTGATCGAATCCTGCGGCGTCTTGTGGTGGTGCTTCGGGTTATAGCAAGCCGGAACGGTGTAGATATTGTCCAGCTTGTGGCCGTCGAAGCCCCAGTCGTTGATGAATTTCTCCGTGAGTTTCTTGTGGTAGGCCTGCACTTCCGGCAAGGCTGGACACAGAACGGCCAGTCCTCGAAACACGCGGGCCGGCTTGCCGTCCTTACCCAACACCAGCCAGTCTGGATGCTCCTTCACCACTTTTGAAACGACGTATTTGTGCGACTCCCATTTTCCCTGGCCATCTTCCGCCACCAGGGGGTACCACCAAATCTGCGGATGAATACCCTGCTTGTGAAACTCGTCCGTCATCTTCTTAATGGAATCGCCAGGAAAAGTTTCCTGACGCGGTTCCCAGTCACCATAAGTGTTAAACCAACGGTCATCGAGCGTTGCCCAGTTGATTCCCATCTCTTTCAATTTAGGAACCGTACCCAGCATTTGTGCGGGAGTCACGTTGAATTCATAGCCCCAACCGCACCAGGCAATACTGTAAGACTCGCGATTCGGCTTTGGTAGAGTCCAGCCTTCTTTCTGCAACGCGAGCGAGTAGGTTCTTAAGGGCCCGTAGAAGTCGCCGTGATACACGGCGACGAAACTTCGCGGAGTGGCAAACGAATCCCCTGGCTTCAGGGTGGTGTTCGGCTCCAGAGTCAGCCTCGTCTGAATCCGTTTGTCGGCACCCACGCTTACCGGTAATGACAAAACCAAAGGCAGAGTCTCAACGTGCCCGATCGCTTCGCCAACTTCAGCCGTCCAAAAAGCATTTACAGGAACCCCGCCTCCCGTACCTTGCTTGGGCACGACTCCGCCCATAAGATTGGGGCGAGAAAACTTTGCTGGGATTTGCAGGACTTCATCTTGTCCCCAGGTAAAGCTTGCACCCTGGAAGGACCATAGCTGATTCGGCGAGACTTTCGCATCCGCTAGCGATGCATTGATGCGATGCTCTTGCGTACTCACCCGGTCAAGTACAACGTCTTTGGTCCCCGTATTCTTGTACGAAGCAGTTACCAGCGCCATGCCCGGAAAATCGTCGTAAACCTCCAAAGATAGCGTTTCATTCAAACCCGACGCACTGTGTCCCGCAATATCAACGCGCTTGCCGAGAGTTCCCAGCTTGCCGGTGGCGTCAGAGACGACAGCCTTGTTGAGATCGAAAACGAAATCGCGAACCGGCTTCCCTGCCACGGTAACGCCACCGCCAGCCGCGTCTTTCATAGGATCGTCGAGGGTCAACCGCTGGCCGTTGCGCAGCAAAAACGCCCCAACATAACCGCGCGGTGTGACATCAAACTCCGCAGTTGGAGTCTTGATCACCAGCGGACCCGCAGCCGTGGGTTGGACTTCCACCTGCGAAACTGGCGCTGAAACAGGCTTTGCCTGCTGAGAAGTGATGGGAGTGGTGGTTTGCTGCTTTTGGCACCCTTGCAACACAATCAAACTACAAGCAGCCGCCAACAACAAACCCAATCCAGAGTTTTTCAACCTGCGTCCTGTAAGCATCGTTCCTCCCTGCCGGACGTGCAACAGACTTCTCCATTTCAAGCCCTTTTCTGGCTTGTCGCCGGGCCTCGATTCTGCTGGCAGTGTAGCCGCGAGAACCCGAAAACGCAATAGATCGCAGCTAACCATAACACTTCGAAGCGCACTAGGTGTGGCATCGAAAGGAGTCAAAGGCTCAAACCGCGGAGGGGCACACAGAGCGAGCTGGTGGAAAGCCGACCTGTAGCGTTCGGCTCTTCAGCGAGGACTCGCCTGATACGGCAAGAACGAAAAAGTATTGTGGGCTAGATGAAATCTAGGCATTCGGAATAAGCGCTTTGAAATGTGGTAGCCAGGGACGGAGTTGACCGCCAACGCCAGTTTTCAGTGCGCTTTGCGAGAGACGCCTCTACGAATCTGGCCTGGCCTAGAATGGGCATTGCTTCGCTTGTTTGGTGAGCTATACAGCAGGCTTTCTCTGCAATCTAGATGATTGGTAGTCCTTCCGTCAGCGAAATCGAACTCAACCGACTGCTGATGAACGAGTGGGCCAATGTCATAAAATGGTTGAATAATCTAGATTTGCTGAGGGCTGCTGGGCTGGAACGGCTGCTGTTGTAACGTCCCAATGTTCGGAAGGGGCCGCAAGCAGCATGCTTCTTACTACCAACGTCGTATTGAACCCGCATATCTGCAGAGTGTGCAGCCTCCTCTGGACCTCGGACCTGTTGGCCCCCAAAACCATCGATCTCGTCAGAATGGCCGACTTTTGGCAGTACGAGAACCATCCGAACATGTAGATTCGGGCCCTTCTAGGCCACGACTGGGCGTTTAAAGGTCGCCGGGCTCTTCCACGCGACCGGCTCAATTGGCCCCAACACAAATGCCCACACCGCCGCCCCCAACCATGCCACCGCACCTGTAATCACAAAGGGCCAAAAAAAATGTCCCGTATGATCCACCAGAACGCCGGTAATCGCGGGAGCCACCGCACCGGAGAGATTTCCCACGCAATTCTGTGCCCCCGCCCAGCGCCCAGCAGCGCGTGGTCCGGCAAGGATTTGCGTGATTGCCCAAATATTCGAACTGGACATTCCAAAGCCCACACCTGCCACCATTAGCAATCCAACCGAGAGATCACGGGACGCAACCACTGCGGCCACCAGAAACGCGCCCGCTGAAAGATTCCCGATCACCATAAATCTTTTGCGAACTTTGCTATCGGTCGAACCCGCCAGAACCCATCGGTCGGAAAGTCTGCCGCATATGACGGCGGAAATCGCCGCGGTAAGCAGCATCGCCCCGCCGACCTTGGCCATCCCGGTCATTGAATATCCGCGTTCGCGCACCAGATAGAATGGCAGCCATGTCAGCAGAAAATAGTTAACGTAGTTGCCGCAAAACAAACCCAGCGCTGTTCCAAGCCAGGGTCGCCGCCAGATAATTTCCGGAATCCCCGGCCCTGTCTTCTTGTCGTGATCCGCGCTCCGCTTCAATCGCGGCATCCACACCGACCACGGCGCCAGCCACAGCAAACTTACAAGGCCCAGAGTCACAAAAAAAGGACGCCAGCCCCAACGCCCCATCAGCGTACCGCCAAGCAACATTCCAAAGCTCGGCCCAAAACACATGCCCGACGCGACGATGGCGTTCGCCAGGCCTCGTTGTCCCTCGGGAAAATGGTTGGCGATAATCTTCGAATAGGACGGATAGGCGACCGATTCTCCCACGCCCAGAATAATGCGCACCGCCAGCAGCGCTATAAAGCTATGCAGGATTCCCGTGACCGCCGTCGCCGCCGACCAGATCAAAAACCCGCCCGCAAAAACCCATTTCACTTCGAACCGGTCGACCAGCCATCCCGCCGGAAGTTGCAGACATGCGTAGGTCCAGAAAAAAGCCGAGAGGAGTATTCCGAGCTGCGACGCAGAGAGGCCGAGATCCCCCTTCAACAAAGGAGCGGCAATCGAAAGGTTGCTGCGATCGATGTAGTTAAGAAAAACGGAAAACCACAGCAGAACCAGTACGAAGATCAGATTGCGCGAAAGCCCGGAATGGTTGGTGGAATCGCGGTCGCCCATGAAGAGAGGACTCCCATCCTACAGGAGCCCGTAATCCTCCGCACCCTTCGTGTGGCGCGGACACTCCTGTCCGCGTGCGAGCGCCAAAAACAACCGCAAGCAGCGCACAAGCCAGCAGAACCTGAACTGAGAATTGGCAGGAGTTGGATTTGGTAGTCCTAGCGTCAGTGAGATCGAACTCACCCGCGAGGTTCGGAACGATTGGACTTGTGTCGTAAAATGGTTGAATAGATTGGACTTATTGAGAGCTGCTGGATTAGATCCTGTGTTTGTGGCCTTGACTAGACCTCGAACAGTCTCGTAAGCCGTGGCTTATTACTACCTACGTAGTATTGAACCCTATTGAACTCCAATCCAAAGCCCCATCCCCAAGGCACCCTTGGTCAATGAGTGTAATGGCGATTTTACGCCAACGACCCCGGTCAGGGCCGGCCTAATGCGCATCTTGACTAGCCTCTTTCGGTTTCGTTGCGATTACATTGGCGAGGGAACGAAAGAGTTTCTGAGCTCTAAGGAATGAATTGTCATGCCCCGACCACGGCACAAAAATATCTGGGGTGACGCCGGCATTCGCGTTCGAACCATCTGCCCTGAAATGGACGCAGTCGGGCATCTTCACCATCGCGTGCGTGTTCTTCAGCGTAGTTGGAATTCCTCCATTGGTGAAGCCGCACCCTGCGCCACCCGTTACCTCACCGAGAATGGTACCCGCGTGGTTGTCTTGCAGAAGGAAGGCAAAGTACTCGGCTGCGGACCAAGTTTCAGCGTCCACGACTACATAGAGCGGCGGCCGTGCCCCAGACTCATCGTAGCGGTAGTCCAGCGGCTGGAAGAGCGTCCCTTTCGATGCCAGCTTCGTGAACGATCCCGGCTCAGCGTAGGCAAGCACGCCGCTGCTGTATATTAACCCGCTCACGACGAGGGAACATGTCGGCTTTCCATCCGTCCAAATGCTATCGCGGTCGCACTTGTCCTGGCTCCTTGCGATGGCGGACTGCAACAGAGCGGAGGCCTGTTGCAACAAGAATTGCGGCTCCTTCCCGTTCTTCAGATCGTCCTTAACCTCCGCGAGCCGCTCCTCCAGTTCCTTAGTCCAGAGCTCATGCTTGATAAAACCATAAGGCGACTCCCGCAGCGGTTTGTTGCTCAGGGAGCGGACCACGGCATCCACCCATTCAGAGCCACCTTCGTTGTGACTGAGGTCTACAAGAATAGCGGTTGCGCCTGCGGATTGGAGCAGCGCTGACCGTCCAACGATTGCGGCAGTCAGAAGATCGCCTGTCCCACGCTGAATCTTGTTCTTGCATTTCGTCCCGCACTTGTCCGGATCCACGGGCTGCATGTTGCGCAAGACTTGCTCGCAAGCATCGGGGAATGCGTGCTCCGAGAATGTCGCGATGCGGATCACTCCCAATTTTGCGTGATCGTCAAGACGCAGAATCCCTCCAGGGAACCACTCTGCCCCATCTCCGCCGACGCCACTGAATTGTGGTAGCCGCGAGAAATCGATTCCCGGCCTGGACACGCTCTTCTTGTAGCCGAGACGAGTGCACAAAGATCCTGTCTTGTCCGCTTTCACGTCTGCGGCTTGAGCGCCGGGCTGCGGCCAGTCGATTTCAAGGTGGCCGTCTCCGAATGAGTTGAAGAACGATTCCATCACCCGTCGAGCTTCTTGTTCATCGCAACTGGCGCTGAGCTTCGTTTCTGTCGCCATCCGCAGGCTTGGCAGATCCATATGCCGTTCCTCAACAGCGAACTCCAGGTCGGAATAGTGGGCCGCCATCTCAGTCGTCAGTTGGGAGAAGTCCTCAAGCCATGGCCGCGCATCAAACCCTGCGCTCGGGCACGTTTTGGCAGGATTCGACTGTGCTCCAGCAAGAGTGCCAAATAGCAGGACGATACATACAAGTGCCACCAAAGTTGTCCTCACGCATGTTCCTCCCAAGGATGCATTTGC
>JAYUJG010000376.1:0-2278 GCA_043765355.1 Acidobacteriaceae bacterium
GAAGAGTGATTACTCCCGCCCTTGCAAAAAACGCAAGGACGGGGCACCCAATGTTCTGGTTGGGGAAGGAAAGCAACATCAGAGGCTCGGCCACCCGCCAGCTCAGTGACGACGAACTCCTAGGCCTGGCTCGCCAGACTTCGGGTCTCACCGACGTTGCGCAACAGGTTCTAACGCAAGAAATCGTCAGTCGCAGACTGAAGATTCCACCCGAAGAACGAGCAGCTCCGCACTAACGCGAGTTGCTCCCTCGGAACCTGGCATGCTGCAAGGAGAGCTGGGGCCGGAAGCGCACACGAACCGGCGCTGATTTCGCGGAATGGTTTTGACTCGTGCAGGTGACTGTGCCAGAATGGCGGCGGGTATCCAGATATGTTGAGTAGCGCAACCACCTTCCGGGCCCCTGGCAGACCACTGTTGAGCGCAGCCTTTCTCTGCGCAGCCATGCTCACCGGGACAGCAGTCAGCCAGGTTGCCGGCAGCTTCGGCCATCCCGACCAAACGAGAGTCGGCTTGGGTACGGCCCCGAACACTGGCATCGTCACCTTCAAGGTATTCGCCGAACACAACGGCGCTCGGCTGGGCCGACAGGCAATCGTGAAGCTGGTGAACCTGGCGAACCAGAACGTGACCTGGCAGTCCACCGGGGACAACTCCGATTGCGTTATCACAGATATCCCCTATGGCGACTACTCCGCCGAGGTAAGCGCCGTCGGTTACCTGAGCGCCCACCAGAATCTGAAGATGATCTCACTCCGGAGCATCCAGGATTTCGAGATCGTGATTCACCGCGATCCGGCCGCCGTGAATTTTGAGGCTGCCGAGTCGATCATATCGGCGCAGGCCCGCAAGGAGACCAAGCGCGCCATTTCCGCCCTGAAATCCGGAAATCTCAAGGATGCGCAAAAGCATCTGGATGTCGCGCGAACTTCCGCGCCCATAGATCCCGGCGTCAACTTCCTGCTGGGATACCTCTACTTCCAGAAGAAGGATTTCGCGCAGGCCGCGAACTATCTTAAAACCGCGACCACCCTCAACCCACATAACGGCCAAGCTCTCACGCTTTTGGGCAGAGCCGACCTGGAACAGAAAGACTACCCGGCAGCGAGTTCAGCCCTCGAGCTGGCAATTCCAGCCGACCCGGAAAACTGGCTGCCGCACAACTTGCTCGCGGACGCCTACCTGCACGAGAAGAATTATTCGAAGGCGCGCGACGAGGCACAACTCGCCCTCACCAAGGGCGGCACCGCTGCCAGCGCGGCGCAACTGGTTCTCGGTGAGGCGCTCCTGAATCTTGGAAATCGCGAAGACGGCATCCGGGCCCTTACGGTTTTTCTGCAGACCTCGCCTCAGCATCCGATCGCGGGACAGGTCCGCAGCCTGATCGCGCAGGTACAGGATGCGCAGGGGAAGGACTCCGCCCTCAGCGCCGATCTTCCGGAAGATACGCAGCAGTCTCCGACCCGGCTCCCGGGCGTGGATCCATTGCTGGCCCTTCCGGAACCCAGCCTTTCCATGAAGTCCTGGCAACCGCCCGGAATCGACGACGTCAAGCCCACGCTTGCGGCCGGCGTGGCGTGCCCGGCGAACATCATTGAAGAATCGGGTAAGCGCGTCAAGGAATTGGTGGATGACCTAACCAAGTTCGCGGCTGTCGAAGATTTGTTTCATCAGTCGCTCGACGTCTATGGCACTCCCCTTCGCACCCAGACGCGAAAATATAACTACGTCGCTTCGATCTCCGAGGAGCGGCCCGGAACTCTTGCCATCGAAGAGTTCCGCGACGACAAAATTCCACTCTCCGGATATCCCGACAACATCGCTACGACCGGCTTTGTCAGCCTTGCTCTGGTGTTTCACCCGGACATGCGCGACAACTTCACCATGGTCTGTGAAGGATTAGGCGACTGGCGCGGGCAGGCCAGCTGGCTCGTGCACTTCGTCCAGCGCGATGATCGCCCCAACCACATGCACAGTTACAAGGTCGGGGCGGAGTATCATCCTGTGAAAATGAATGGCAGAGCCTGGATCACCGCCGACAGGTTCCAAATGGTGCGGATCGAAGCCGAGATGGCCAAGCCCATGCCGGAAATTCAGCTCCTCAGCGAGCATCAGGTCGTCGAATACGGCCCCGTTCCATTCCAGAAAAAGAATACCTCGCTCTGGTTGCCCAAAAGCGCCGAAATCTATTTCGACTTCCGCAAGCACCGCTACTATAGACGCCACAGCTTCGATCACTACATGCTTTTCTCAACCGACACCAACGAAAAGCCCAACG